>JAICQI010000032.1 GCA_025937955.1 Pyrinomonadaceae bacterium | reverse complement strand
ACCGCTTCTGCTTGCAAGCCCTGCAACCACTCACTCACTCGTTCCTTTTCATCGATCTGCACTCGCATCGGCAGCGTGTTGATAAACACCCCCACCATCTGCTCTACGCCACTCAACTCTGCCGGCCGCCCCGCTACTGTCGTCCCAAACAACACGTCCCGTTCGCCGCTGTAACGTGACAACAACAGCCCCCACGCTCCCTGCACCATCGTGTTCAAAGTCAGTTGGTGACGCCGTGCCACGGCATTCAACTCCGCTGTCTCCGCCGCGTTTAACTGCAGCCGTTGCTCGCGATATTCACTCTCACCTTCAGCACGCGCTTCTCGTCCCGCCCCCAGCGCCAGCGGCGTCGGTGACTTTAATCCCCGTAGCTTCTCGCGCCAATAACGCTCCGCTTCTTCCAACCGCTGACGCTGCAGCCACGTTATGTAATCGCGATAGGGTCGCGCCTGGTCCAACTGGACCGGCTTCTTCGAGCATAGCGCCTCGTAGACCGTGAAAACTTCTTTCAGCAACAGCGGGATGGACCACCCGTCGAGCAGCAAGTGATGATGACTCCAGACCAGGCGATACCGTTCCTCATCCAGCCGCATCAACGCCAGTCGCAGCAACGGCGCACTTGATAGTTCGAACCCCCGCCGCCGGTCTGCTTCAAGGAAATCACGCAATCGCGACTGCTGTTCCGAGTCTGGCAACTTGCTCCAGTCTTCGAGCTCGATCGGTAGTGTTACCTCTCGATTTACTACCTGCACCGGCTCCTCGAGGTCTTCCCAGAAGAAGGAGGTACGAAGGATCGAGTGACGGTTTATTGATTGCTGCCAGGCCTCCCTGAAGGCTTGCAGATCGAGATTGCCGCGCAATACACAATTGACTTGCTGGAAGTAAACGCCAGCGTCAGGCGCGTACAGGCTATGGAAGAGCAAACCCTTCTGGATTGGTGAGAGGCTGAGGATATCTTCTATGTCTGTATTACTCATTTACTTATAGGACCAGGAGGCAGAGAACTGGAGCAGGTTCCTGCACCTGCTATCTGCTCCTGCCACTAATTGATGGAGTGAAACCCGGCAATAAGATCAAGGATGGTCATGAGCTCGTAGAGCACTTACCGGGGTAGTTTTTTGCTCTGAGTGTTGCAACAGGAATTCACAAATGCGGCTCTGCACTGAGATATCCTCATAAAAAGTGTGGTGATCTCCCTTCAGCATTACGAGTTCAGCACACGTTAGCCTACGCGCGATCTCTCGCGAGCCTTCCGCATCCGCAACCGGGTCCTCGTCGCTGCCGATCACTAACGTTGGAACCTTCACGTAGTCAGTCCACGCGTGATCTGGTTCGTTGAAGCATTGCGTAACTATGTTTGCGTAACGATATAAAAGCTCTGGAGTCTTGTAGGTAGCATTGACCAGGTGCAGTAACGACGGATTTGAGGTAACTACAGGAACCGCAGGAGCTGCTGACTTCTGAGGCTGTCCGTTGTCGCCGCTGAAACGGCCAGCGTTCATGATTCGAAGAAACAGTTCCGCATCTTTTCGACGTGAGATTCTCGGCATCATTGTACGCATATTCTTTTCAGTCAGGGATCTCCGCACGCTGGGCGGAAAGTTGAATGCGCCGTTGAGCAACACCAGACTCCGCAAGCGCTCGGGGAACTGAGCAGCAAATCTCAATGCGACCTGCGCTCCATTGCACCACGAGACGATGTGAGTGGCGGGGATCGAGTGCGAATCAAGCAACGTAACCAGATCTTTGACGTTGTAATTAATATCGCAGCGTGCGCTATCAAACTCGTTTGTGCAATCCGGAACCCAGCGCGATTCCCAGGTGAGGACCCGGAAATGAGGTTGGAGTTGTTGCGCGAGATTCACCCAGAAAACAGCCGACATTCCCAGCGCGTTTACCAATACCACCGGCTCGCCCTCCGTGTTGTGGCCTTCGAAAGCAGTAAAGGGCACGCCGTCATCCGAAATTAATCGTTTCCGCTTGAAGATCTTATCCGGAGTTTGATTCCGCAGCTCACGCGCGCATTCGGTAACGTAGCCATAAAGTTCCTGCTCCGTAACGCCGTCTTTGCGTGGCAAGCTTCGCTCAAACTGTTTCTCCTCGAAACCATTTAAGAGCGGCAATTCGTTACGGGTAGCTTCAGAATTTGTGTACTGCACTGTGATGCTCGTACCGAGAACCTTCTGGCAGTTAGTAATCAGCGTCTCAATGGTCGGATTATAAAAACTCGTGAGGTGATAGATCGGACCACCGGCAAAGTTGGTCTCGATGAGTTGATCTAAATCGGCCATGACATGATCGACTGGTATGAAATTGACGGTCGTTTTAGGTTGAGCGTTCAGCGATATGCTCTTTTGTTCCTTACCCAGGTCAGACCACGCTTTGGTAAATGAATATAGCCATCCGCGAGGTCCGTCGCCCAATGCAGTTTGCGATGGACCAATAATGATAGAAGGGCGAACGATGCTGTAATTAATACCGTGCTCACGGCAGTAATTCGTGACGGCGTGCTCGGCACGACACTGTTGCTCTTCGAATTGATTGTGGAAGTCGCGAGGAAGAGAATGAAGTTGCTCTGGAATCAGTCCGGACTGCCGGCCTACGGCGTAGGCACTCGAAACATAAATGAATCGCCCTACTGAGTGCTTTCGTGCGAGTTCTAGCACTTCCGAAATCTCCTCTGACTTTTCCTCATCAGGGAAGTGCCAGAATTCATTTATCGGTTCGCTTTGTTTGGAAAGGGAAGCGCTTACTAACTCGAATCGCTTGGTCAACTCTTCGGGCGCAGCCGAACTACGGTATGAAGCTGCACACGAAAGGAGCGTGTCACACAACTTCTTGCTAATGATTTCAGAGGCCGGATCGTCAACCAGGATCAAGTTTCGTTGCGCCCGCTTCGTTTGCCAGAAAAGGAAATGGCTGCCCAAAAACGTCGAAGCTCCCGACAGAAGAATTGACTTCGAAGGGACTTTATCGGCTGATGAATTCTCGAGCGGCATGGCTAAAAACCTACACTTTAAAAGTAGAAATCATTAATGATCGGGTCAGTACAGGGAGCGGTAGTGACCTGGTCAGTGAGTGGCATGCATTATTCGCGAAGGATTTTTGGACTCTGATAGTTGGACCGGGTCGCTAAATTTCGCGATGGTCATGCAGAGGAGTTGCAACACAACTTTCAGAGACTCAGAGCAGCTATGGAGCGAACTGGTAAGGTCGCGGACCAGATCGTTGGCTTCGTTACTTTACGTGTTGTAGGCCGGGGATGACTGTAGCCAAAATGACGTTCACCCACATTACGATCAAATTGGATACGGGACACAGCTACCGCTTTTGAGGCTCGGTACCTGCCCTTCGACGGGTCGAGAACTCAACTTCCCACGATTTGAATACGTCAACAAAACCGCATGCAGTTCGGGAAAACGTATTGAAAAAGTGTCGCGTATCCTATGTCGAAACAACTCCTCTGTCAATGGAATTTTCAACCGAAGCATCGTCGCGCTCGACGGTCTGCATAAAGCTCCGCGCAAAGTCCACCGGTCACACCGGCCAGTAGGAATCCGACCCAAACGGCGAAGGCGTTGGCTAATTTCAGCCCAGGGTTGGAGCGCCAGCGACAACCCTGGGATCGTAGCCTAACCATAAAGCGAAACCCTGTTTCAGGGTTTAGCGCGTTTGAATTTACTACCCAGGGTTGTCACTTGCGCTCCAACCCTGGGCGGAAATTAGCCAAGGCCTTAGGCGTTAACTGAGCTGCAATAAGCCAACGCCTTCGCATTAAAAAGACTACTTGCGCAAAAAGAGTTTTAGTAGCATCTTTGCCGCATGTCGGATGAGTTCGCAGAGATTGCTTCCAAGCTTGCTGCGGTGGCGAAGGGATTTCATGCGCGTGGGTGGTTGTTGGGGACGAGTGGGAATTTGAGTGCGGTGGTCCAACGTGAGCCGCTGCGGTTGGCAATGAGCCCGAGTGGGGTGGATAAGGGCGAACTGAAGCCTGAGCAACTGCTTGCGATTGACGAGAATGCGCGCGTGGTGAGCGGGCATTCAGGAAAACCGTCGGACGAGACTCTGCTGCATCTAAGAATCGTCAAAGAGCGTGGCGCGGGCGCCGTGCTGCACACGCATTCAGTGTGGAACACGATGCTTTCAGATCTCCACAGTGTCAAGGGCGGTGTGGGAATCGAGGGTTACGAGATGTTGAAAGGTTTGCAGGGCGTGAGCACACACGAACACTCCGAGTGGTTGCCGATAGTCGAGAACTCCCAGGACATGCGGGCGCTGGCGGAGACGATTGCGCGAACGCTCAACGAACACAAAGCCGCGCACGGATTTCTCGTGAACCGTCACGGTCTGTATTCGTGGGGAGAAACCCTGGCCCAGGCAAAGAGACACATCGAGATTTTTGAGTTTCTGCTGGAGACAATGGGACGAACGATGGCGTTTAGGAGGTTGTAGTATGGCTGTTTTAACAATCCTCAATGAGAATAAGACTTTCAAAGATGCTGAAGAGATCACATCGGCTCTCGCCGTTCATGGCATCGAGTATGAACGATGGAAGCCGGCTCATCCCGTCGCCGATAACGCTCCGCCGGAAGAGATCCTGAGCGCTTACTCCAGCGAAATCGAGGCTCTCAAAGAACGCGGCGGCTACGTCACTGCGGACGTAATCGACGTTAATCCCGCGACGCCTGGTCTCGACGAAATGCTCGCCAAGTTCAATCGCGAACACTGGCACGACGAAGATGAAGTGAGATTCATCATCGCGGGCCATGGTCTGTTTCACATTCATACGACCAGCGGTGCGGTGCTGGGTATTGAAGTTGAAGCTGGAGACCTGATTCGCGTGCCGCGAGGGACTTTGCACTGGTTCAACCTTTGCGCCGATCGTCGTATTCGCACCATTCGCTTGTTTCAGGACACGGCGGGTTGGACACCTCATTACAGCGAGAGCCGGGTGGATGAAAACTTTCAGCCCGTCTGCTTCGGCATGACGCATTTTGCGATGACCTCATGAACGTGCGCGCGATCCTGCTTGATATCGAAGGCACCACAACGCCGATCGCTTTTGTTCATGAAGTGTTGTTCTCGTACGCGCGCACGCACGCGCGAGATTTTCTGGCATCGAACGGCAACTCAGCAGAAGTGAGTGCGGATGTCGCGCTCTTACGCGAGGAACATGCCGCGGACCTCAGCAAAGGTAATCACCCGCCCGATTCGATCACGGACTATGTTGATTGGTTGATCGAGCGTGATCGCAAGTCGACCGGATTAAAATCATTACAAGGAAAGATTTGGCGCCAGGGGTACGTCGATGGATCTTTGAAGTCGCAGGTTTATGCCGATGTCGCACCGGCGCTGGAGCGTTGGCGCTCACAAGGTCTCAGCATCAACATTTTTTCATCCGGCAGTGTGTTGGCGCAGCAACTCCTCTTCGCGCACACCGAAGCAGGTGATCTCACGAAGTTTATCGATAAATATTTCGACACAAACGTCGGTAAAAAGGGCGAAGCGGAGAGCTATCGGCGGATCGCTGAGGCGTTGAGTCTAAACGCAAATGAAGTCCTGTTTATTTCAGACGTGGTCGCCGAACTCGATGCAGCAACCGAAGCCGGCATGAGCACACTGCTCTCAATACGCCCCGGCAACCCGCCACAAAACAACACCGATCGCTATCGAGCTATTCACACCTTCGACGAAATTTAGCCGCAAAGGCGTCAGATGACCCACTGGAAATGTCACAATAAAATATCTTTACACTGCCAGGCGCTCTCAATACCATTCCGGCTCTCCTCAGGCCGCTCAGAAGTCCGAAATCATTCCTGGATCGGGTCAGTACAGGGAGCGGTAGCGACCTGGTCCACCATGAGAGTCCAAAATCCTTCGCAAAATATTGCATGCCGATCACAACCAGGTCGCTACCGCTCCCTGTACTGACCCGATCCAAGTGCGAATTTCTAATTTGAGGCTAAGCCTAGTGAATGGCATACAGCAACCCATCGGTACTGCCAAAATAGACCACCCCTTTATCAACGACTGGTGAGGACCAGATTGCACCTACCGAGAACACTCGATAAAACGCAAGCACCATGTCCTGGTAATCACCAAAATAACGTGCATAGATCGCCTCGTTGTTCAAACCGCCGTCTGGCTTCAGCATCTTCATCGGATCCCGCTTCGATCCTTCGGTCTGAAAATCCCACAACAGCTTGCCCGACTTAGTATCAACCGCCAGCAACCGCCCATTCGATACGCCGACATAGACCATCTCGCCGGCAAGCGCCGGCGATGAGAACACGGCGCCTTTGGCATCGAGCGTGAATTTCAACCGCCCCGTTTTCGCGTCAAGCGCAAAGAACCGGTAGCCATCCGACGTTCCGGCGTAGACCACGCCACCACGGATCGCCGGCGTACTATTGACCCACCCTTTATTCGTTGGATAGTCCCAACGTTTACGACCCGTTGTGGCATCGACTGCATAGAGATGTCCGTCTCGACAACCAACGTAAATAGTTCCGTCGGCGATCGCCGGTGAAGATTGAAACCCTTGTTGGTTACGGATGTATGTATCTTCGCCGGTTTTGAAGCGCCATTTCTCCTGGCCCGTGTCTGCGTCAAGTGCGTAAAGGTAGCTGTCCCAGCTACCGACGTAAACCATATTGTTCGCAACTGCGGGAGAAGCATGAACGATGTCACCGGTAGCAAACTTCCATTGCAGAATTCCAGTTAACGCATCTACACAGTAAACATTTCCGTCGCCGCTGCCGATATAAACTCGTCCGTTGGAGACTGCCGGCGAAGATGTGTAGATGTCCCATGAATCAGGAATGGTTTGGAAGCCTGACGGATAGCCATGCAGCCGTTTGCCTTCGAACCGTCGCTCATACTCCATTACAAAGGTCCATTTCATCGTGCCCGTTTGCGCATCGACCGCGTAAAGAATTCCATCGAAGCCGCCAAAATAGACCAGACCATTAGCGATCGTTGGTGATGAAGTAACCTGTCGCGAAGCGAGTGTTTTGAACTTCCACTTCTGCTTTCCGGTTTCCTGGTCTACTGCGTACATATTTCCGTCAGTACTGCCGATATAGACCACACCGTTGGCAATTCCGGGAGAGCCAATGATTGGACCGTCAGTTTTGAATGTCCACTTGGCTCCATTTAGCTGCTGCGGCCCGGCCGTCGCGTAAACTCCGGTGCGAGCTGCATCACCGTGAAAGGTCGCCTGGCCCATGGTAGCGGGAACGGTTAGTAGCAACACCACTAATGCTCGGATCATTGTGATCGTCCTCGTCGTAAGAATTCACTGTTGGATCGGGTCAGTACAGGGACCGGTAGCGACCTGGTCAGTGACCCGATCCAATTCCGAAACGTGATTGTGAATTCAGAAATGCGGAGAATTCAAAATTACGGACCAGCTTGTGGAGATCTGCTTAGCCGAAAGTAGTACGGCAGCATTTTTGAGATGGTTTCATGAAAGAAGTCACCATTTAAATTCCCGGAAATACAACAGCACCTGCCCTCATATATAGAAAAGTACGCTATTTCGCAGCTTCCGCTGGTCCAGCGTGAAGCCGCCCGAAAGGAATATCGTCATGAAGAAAAGAACCTTGTTGATTCTATTGTTGCCGGCAATGCTTCTTGGAAGCATTGATGCGTTCGCTAAAACATCTGATTCAGAGCTGAAGGCACTCGAAGTGCGCGTTGAACAAGTAAGCGGCACAGTACTTCCAGATTTCGCGCCCCAATCATTTAAATCGATGAAGTCGAAACTACGCGAGTTGCGCGCCGTCTATCAAAGGGACGGGCGCGTGCCGCCGCAGCTCTTAGCGGAGGTGCAACAAGAACTGGAACGATTCCGAGGAGACGCCGAGCGGGCTCAGCGGATCATGAAAAAAACCTACCAGTGGCGCAATGCGGCGGTTCGATACAATTTTGTTCGCTCTTTCGATCCGGTCTCCTTGTACCGCGCCGAGCAAACTTACAATCAAGCGTTGAAACTTATCAGTGAACACAAATATGACGAAGCGCGACGGCTCGCGTCAGACGCCAGAGGTCAATACAAAACTCTGATTCGTAATGCGCATTCCAACGCGAAAAAAACGCTGGGTAGCGTTTTGAAAACCTATAAAAAGGGCGTCAAATCCGATATCAGCGCTCTGAAAACGTCGTCGGGCAGCCTTAGCGGTCTCGGACGTGCAGACGGCGCCATCCACCGCATTCGTCCTCTTGATGTACCAACAGGCGCGTTCAACGGTGTCGCACCTCCTTACATTCCGCCGGACCTGCCGCCCGATGGTCCTACACCGCCTGTTACGATTTGGGTGAGTGAGCGAACACAAACCTCGCTAAAAATCTCGTGGACGGATGTTTCCAATGACGAGGATGGTAACCGATTGATGCGCAGCGATAATTTCATTAACTGGCCCACAATCCTCGATACTGGTCCAATCCCAAGAATGCAGACCTTCAGTTTTGTCGATACCAACCTGACTCCTAATAGAAAATACTGCTACGTCATTGAAAGTTTTAATGCCTTCGGAGCTCGACGCTCGAACCAGTTCTGCACCTATACGCTTGATAACGCCAACATCCCTATCTGGCGTCTGCAACTGCGAGTGAAAGTGGCAGATTTCTCGGGGGCCGGCCTGGGTGAAGAGCCGTTACGCGTTTACGTCGGCGGAAATGTGGAGCGTCCAGCGGTTCAGACCGTTGTGGACTACGGCCGGGATGATTTTGAGCAGGCCGATCATTTCACCTACGACCTCAACCTCGGGCATATAAGAGATCTGAATGACATCACCAATCTGGTGCTGAGTAACCGAAGCACAGACGCACTCTACATCGAGGAGTTCGCTTTCGTTATCAATCAGCGAGACGTCTTCAGCCGCTACTTCGGTGCGACCGCGGATTCGGCGGTGCGAATTGCGGAGGTCTTTTCATATTCAGTTGAATTTGCTGAGCTGCGCAATGATCCCGCGTGGCAATTGTTTGTTAACACCTCAAAAGAGTTTCCGGGTTTTGATCTGCTGCCACTGATCGACACTCTGCCAGACGGTAGAAAGCAAATCGTCATTCCCGCGGAGCAGATCGTCTCCCGCACGGAAAGTCTGGTCGGTCACATGCTTAATGTAGACCAGGCAATTCGCGACCGATTCAGATGGGGGTTCATCAGCGGACCGGCTGTTGAGGTAAGCAAGGTCAACGACAAGACCTTGCACTTTGATCTTGATCTGGAAGCCATGATCAATAATTGGCCCAATCCCGCTCTCGATTTGGACTTCGATATTGAAGTCGCAACACGTTGCGACAGCGCCAAGCGTAAGCTCAACGTAGATCTGACTTCGAAGAACTTTACGAGTAGTACTGATTTTACGTTGTGGAAAGATATTCTCTCGCTGGGAGTGCTTCCGCTTTCCGACAAGCTAATCGAGTGGTACGCGAATGAATGCACTACGCCACCGCAGGTTAAGCAATCGTTCGAAGTTCAGTTGCCGGAGAACTTTAACTGCGGTGACATCAACATCAAGGTAAACGATGAGCCCGGCGTAACCGTCTGCTGCTTTGCGCCACAACCTTAAATAGAATGTTGATTACACAATCTCTTCGGCCACAATCACATTGAGGATCATGATCTTCTGCCATATCTTTCGTGACAGTCCGGTCGTTAACTCCTCGACCTCATTTACTGCGCCGAGAGCTACGGGGTCGTCGAACTTCTGCACGTATAGTGCGGCAAGCTTGCCGATGAGGGAGAGCATTTCGCTGCAGTAGTCCAGGTACCTGATCAGTTCGGGCGCGCGCAGGGTCCGCTTCGGCGATGAAGCAGTGTCCTGCGCGCGCAGTCGTTCGGGATCCTTGGTTAACTGATGCATGTCGATGACGTGGGCTAACGCTCTTAGTTCGTGAATTGCTTTCAGTGCCCGCTTGCGTTTGATTCGCACCTCGACCGTCACCAGGAATAGGGCCGCCGCACCGAACAGGATCGTGATGTTAAGTCCAGCCTCCAAACCCTGCACGAGTCCGACCAACTCGAATCCGCCGCGCGGCCATGCGGCACTGCCCAGGACCACGAGCAGTCCGCCAGCCATTATGATGAGCACCAGCCACGTGACAACTCGAAGCGCCGTATGTGGCTTAGCGATCCACGCGGAGCGCTGCTGTGATTCCCCGGCGATTGTCAACAACTCGCGGCAGACCTTGGCGAGACCGGAGTCAGGGAACCGCTCGTCGATCCTTCGATAGAGCGTCCCAATGGTGTCGACAATTTTTTCAGAGTCTAAGCTTCGATACATCGAATCACCTACGCCAGTCTCATCGCATTGTTTCCCTGTTAGCGTTACGTATTCCCTTGAAATGTAATTGGCCATTTTACCATTACCAATCAAGGAAATTGATTCCCTGGTTGTCCTCACAAAAAGGAGAGCTCCAGTCAGGTCGCAATGTGACGAAGATTACGACAGTGTCCTGGATTTTGTTTTCGT
This sequence comes from Pyrinomonadaceae bacterium, assembly GCA_025937955.1. Lineage (GTDB taxonomy): Bacteria > Acidobacteriota > Blastocatellia > Pyrinomonadales > Pyrinomonadaceae > PSRF01. The sequence goes on along the minus strand of JAICQI010000032.1, from coordinate 6,009 downwards.
GTCGAGTCCTGCGTGGTCCTGGGATTTTGAATTTATTCCCCGTAGCGAGCAAAGACAATCAGCCAATGTTTCGGGAGAAGAGTAACAGTCCGGTTCGGTGTGTTGAGTAAGCATGGCGCTGCCACCGGTTCTCCATCACCACTCCTCGAAATCTATGCGAAACGTTTTCTCACCTTTCAGCATACCCGGTTAGAAGGCGACTAATACGAGATTGCAGTCGCAACGTCGCTAATACTTCGAGGAGAGAACCAGGATGAAACACCCTCTACTAAAGGCAAAGCTGATAACGATCGTGGTTATGTGCTCGCTGATTTGTGCCTGCACGTCCATTCCGGACATTCAGCCTTATGCCGACGCCACTGCGAATCTGGCAACAGCATTGAATAAGGGCTTTGCCCACACTGAAAACCAGCTATCAGTGCTGCAGGCCGAGAATCCGGATCTCGAACTTCAGGCCCAAACTACACTTATCGAGCTTCGAAAACGCTGGAAACCCAGCAAGGAAGCAATCAATGCGCTCGTGGCGTACACAGACTCGCTTGCGGCGCTGGCGAACGCGGGCAAGACTGGCAAAGAAGCAGCAAACAGACTTACCAGTTCGTTCGAGGGACTCTACAACGCAGTCGCTCAATTGGTGCCCATCCCGGGGCTGCCGGCCGGAGTACAGACCGCGTTCAATGCGATCGGCGCGATTAACGGAGTGATTGCCAGGATGCGAGCGAAGCGCGCTTTGAAAGAAGCCGCCGAGGAAGCGGCGCCGGCGGTGAAGACGATTGCTGATGTGCTTGCTGCTAATTTTCAAGAGCTCGCGAACCTTAGCGCGGCTGCCGGAAACGCCGCAGCGGCGGGTTACAGAAACAAACATCACGGAGTGCTTGATTATCAGCAGACACTGGTTGATAACGAAACCACTATCACCAGCATCCTCTCACGGATGAATAGATATTACGGATTGCCGGCCGAAGTACGGGCTAAGGCCGAACGGGTCAGACAAGCAAACAACAATGGAACGGGTGCTGCCGAAGCCAGGGTAATACTTGAAAAACTCCCCGCGGCCATGAATGGCGTCTTCTTCCAGATTGTTGCACTTGATCCGGGTCTACCGAACGAGATCCCCGCAGATCAAACAGTCAAGGCGCTCGAGGCCCGGCAGAAAGAGTTGCTTGCAAAATCAAAAGTCAATCGGGACGAATTAAGCCGTATCAATCCCGAATATCAAGCAGTCACCGCGAAGCTCGTCGCCATCGATGATGCAACCAGAAGTGGAACCCAATTATTTGGCAAGGGTCAGGAAGCAATAAGGGCATGGGCCAAGTCGCACGAAGACCTGAAGCTCGCCCTGGAAAAGAAACAAGGGCTGACGTTCCGCGAATTGGTATCGATAGTCCAGGAGATTGTAGACGCGTTCAGCAAGGAGAAAACAAATGGCTAATATAAACTTTGATTTGTTGGTTACCATTGAGGACTGGGCCGGAGCCTTGCAACAACTCCTCGATGACGCCAAAGCCGCTATTCAAGCCAATGATCAGCAAGCGAGGCTGAACGCTCAGGTTGCACTGCGAAACTTTACCAAGCTATCACCGGTGGAGGCTGAGTTTCTCGATAACATTGCGGTCAAAGCCGTCAATGATCTGTTTATCTCGGTAGCAGAGACGGCGCTGGCTAATATCGCCTCTCGTAACACTGAATTACAAGAGGCGACCAAGTTGATCAAGAACGTCACGTCGCAGGCAGAAAAGAGCACGAAGTCAATTCAGTTTGAAAAGGTGATCTCGGCAATGGACAAGGCCAAGTCTGCCGCCGAAGCCTTGAAGGCGCTGGAAACCGCTCTGGCCCAACCCGATCAGAATCTCTTACGCAGGATCAGAGATGTGACGGACGCCATTGACGCGTTGACCCGACTCGCTGCGTAAACGCGTGAGTGTACCGATCGTTTTATTTGATAGGGTACAGGCATGCCAATTACGCTCGTCTAACGGGTTCTTCGCAAGAATTCAGCGATGATGAATCCAAGGAACAAAGCAACAACGACCAGCAAAACTCCGATAATCGAAGTAAAGACGATCGAGATGATTGCAGCTCCAGGTTTGCCGAGCCATCCTTTCTTAACGACAGTCTTCGCTGCGATTGTGCCCAGAAAGCTTATGCTGAGTGAACCCGCCAGACAGAACACGATATAGAAGATCAAACCTGGCGTTGCCTGTCGCTCACTATAGCCGTTCAGGCCGAGCAGCAGAACGAAGAAGCCAAAGACACCTGCGGCAAGCTCAAGGATTGCAGTTAGTATGAAAACAATGATTCGCAAAGGCGCAGTATCGCGAAGATCAGAGCTTGGCTATGTAGCTCACTTACCTTGTATCCGCTCCATGTTGTAAATACGTTCGCGAGCGGGCTTGTTTCCTTCAGCCGGCCATTTCAAAGTAGCCTTCCAGGCGTTGTCAGATACACGCTCCCATCTGAAGGAATTCTTCGATTTTCCTGCCGGTTCAAAGTTGATCCCGTTATCGTCGATCGAACTCGCAACGTAACCCTCATTTCCAAAGCGACCGTCCTTCAGCTCAAAACGCGAAGTATCTTCAACCTTGTCCAACTTCTCGTCCGGAAAACTATCGACCGCTAGTGTCGACCCGTTCTCAAAGCGATAACGTTCAAAGAACGGCGCCTGGTCCACGCCTGAGCCGCGCCACGTTCCTTCTATCCACCGCAACTTGCTGATGTCAGCCGTCGAAAAGTTCCTCGCGCTGGTGCGATTAGCAACGGGTGAACGCTTGCAAGCAGCAAACAGCAACACCAGCAAAACCGCGGAAGCAATTACTCTATATGTCATGGACCATCTCCATTATTCGGGCGAACGCGGCAACACGAACTCGCCACTCGGATCTCTTCGTCGCATCGCAACTACTTTTCCGCCTTCGACTGTGAACGCGACGACAACATCCGGAAACTCCTTGATGCGGAACTGGTGCGGCCGCCAGGGCTGGAGGTCCGGACCACCGCGTATCGAGAGTCCCTTTCCTGGCTGAAACGTGAGCACTGTCTTGCCGCCACTGGGAGAGATGTAAGTTCCCGCATACGTTTGCAACGTCGCGTCCGAGGTAAGCGTTGCAGGCACTCGGCGTGTGAATGTTACTGCCGCTTCATCTAACGAGATCTCCACACCTTCGATTTCACCCATTGGATTGGTTCGGAAGTTCAGCGAGTACTTGCCATCCTGCTCGTCGTCGGGCGTATCGAACCGATCGTAGTGAAAGTGATTCAACGGCATCTTGATGCTGTGATACTGGAAGTTGAGCTCCTTATCGCCACGCGTCACTGTGACAACTCCATACGCGGGATGGGCGAACTCGCCTACGTAATCGTCAAGGGAGTGCGACGGTTTTGTGCCGGGTACACGCCCCACGTCAGCGACTGCGCGGGCCTTGGTCCCGGCCGCTTTGTTCTTGAGGCGGATCTGGTTGAGTCGCTCCGACCAGGGAGTACGCGGCAGGCCGAGCAGGCGCTCGTAGATGTCGAGAGTAAGACCCGTGTACATGGGTGCGACGTGGTCGCCGACGACAAGCACGATTACTCCGATGGAGTCGTTGGGCATGACAGAGATTTGCGAGTGGAATCCCGGCAGGTCGCCCCCATGGAGCGCCAACAGATGGCCGCGGTAAGACGACACCGTGCGGCCCATCCCATAGTATGCATTGAGATTCTCTCCCCAACCGCGGCTCTCAAGAGCGGTGTTCGGCATTGCGAGCGCGGGCGCCATTGTTTCTCGCAGCACCGCCTCCGGAATCACTTGTTTGCCGTCTACCTTACCCTTGTTGAGCAGCGCGATAACCCAGCGCGACAGGTCTTGAACATTCGAATTGATCGCGCCGGCAGGCGCGATCGCAACCTCAGCGGTATAGTAGGGCTGCTTATAAAGTTCCGAGCTGTCGCGACGCTCCGAGTACGGCACAGCCGGCTCCGGTCCTTTTATGTTGTCCTCGATGGTCAGCGTCGATCGCGACATGCCCAGCGGATCGAAGATGCGCTGTTGGACAAACTGCTCCCACGTCTTTCCGCTCAACTCCTCAATGACCTGACCAGCCGCAGTGAACATCAGGTTATTGTAGAGGAACTTCGTCCGCATTGGTGCGGCAGGTTCGAGGTAGCGCAGACGATCCCAGAGCTCGCGCCGCGTGAAGCTGGATTTGTACCAGATGCTATCGTGGCGCGTGACGCCGGTGCGATGCGCCAGCATGTCGCGGATCGTCACCGAGCGGTCGAGTTCGTCGTTGTAGAACCGGATCGTGGGAACGAACTGCTTGATAGGCTCGTCCCAGCGCAGCTTTCCTTCTTCGACTAGCAGTCCCACGGCAACTGCCGTGAAGAGCTTTGTGTTTGAGGCGATGGGCTGTGTCGTGGTCGGTGTGTACGGTAGCTTCTTTCCGTAATCGCGGAAGCCGTATCCCTTGGCGAAGACGAGTTTGTCTCCCATCACGATGCCAATACCGATCCCAGGCGCATTCCAGTCTTTCATCACCTGTTCCATATAGCTGTCGAATCCCTGCAGATGAGCCTCGACATTCTCCTGGTCCTTCTGCTGAGCAACGACGATGCTGGCCGTGAGTGCAAGCACAGCGACCACGCTGAGTGCGCGAGCGATCGCATTCGGGTGTTTTGGTTTGGATATCAATGCTGTCATTGTGCTCTCCTAATAGAGTGGCTTGATTTTCCTCAGCGGTGTTTCGTACCGGTGCAAATATGCGCTCCTAACTCAAATGAAGCGTCAGCGTTGACGTAGTTGCGAAGCACGTGCTCGGCTTCGTGGAGGATCTGCTCGATCTGATCCTCCGTCAGATTGACACCCATAAGCGGCAGCCAACCGCGAAGATCTGCTTCGACCATGAATCGAATGGTCGGAAACCGTGCCATGCCCGCATGAGTAGTGACCTTAACTTCGTCAAAACCGGCATTGGCAATGCGCTGGGCCAACTCGTCCGGACTTCCGAGCACAAATGGTGCTCGCAACGCATCTGCCGCAAGTTTGCCAGCCAGCCGTTCCAGGAGCTCGACCTCAGCCGCATATGCAGGCACACTCTCAAGTGATGCCCAAACAGCGACGGCGAGTCGTCCGTCCTTTTTCAACACTCGAAGCATCTCATTAAGCGCTTGATCCGGATCGTTAAAGAACATCAGCCCAAACTGGCTCACGACTGCATCGAAACGCTGATCGTTGTAGGGGAGAGCTTCAGCTGTTCCTTCGCGCCATTCGATGAGAGGTGCAAGTTCAGCGGCGACTGCGAGCATGCCGGGGCTTGCGTCGACACCGGCAACGAAGCCGCTCGTTTCTACTCGCGACACAGCTTCGCGCGCCAGCACTCCAGTGCCGCACGCGACATCAAGCACGTGATTGCCAGGTTGAATTTGAGCGAGCGCCGCGACACGCGGAGCCCATTGCCCGAAAAGCGCGGGTACAAATGATTCCTCGTATGCCCTCGCGGCGATGATCTGAGTTTGTAAGTCTGAATCGCTCATAGTTAATCCCTTGCCGAACTACGAAAGCCTTACTCCAGGCGTAAGGTCTCCCTCGCAGCTAGTACGGTTATATCTATCAAAATTCCATGTCAAGGTTTTTTGTTACACCTCACGCGTGTGCTTTTGGCGTGACGTGCGCCCGGCGAGTCGTTATTCTACGCGGGTGGCCCGGAATCAAACCGCATTTGCGAACATCGAACGAAGCTTTGCCTAAAAGTGGTGCGTCCCACTTGATCCAAATCAGTACTTGCGATAGCGGGTGGGTGGATGTTGAGCATGCGATATTCCTATTGATTTTGAATGCCGATGACTAACCCACCCGCTATCGCAGGTGGAACTGACTTGGATCCAAAGCCATCAAACGACGTCGTACCGCTGCAAAGAGGATGGATGAGGAGAAGGATGAACGCTATGAGTAGAAAAAACTTCCTATTCGTTTTTACTGTGATTGCGTTTCTTTCGAGTGCAATCTCGGCTCAGGTTCCCAGCAAAGAGAAGGTT
>JAICQI010000604.1 GCA_025937955.1 Pyrinomonadaceae bacterium | reverse complement strand
TGAAAACAGAGTTACGTACTTGGCCAGGGCTATCGGCAGGATTGAATACAAGCCCGGTACCTGGCAGGGGCTTAGAGTCAGCGTGTTCCGAAGCGATGGCGAATCGGAACAGCAAGTCGGTGAATATGAACGAAACCATCCCGACCTTTACAGAACGTTCTACCACTTTAAAAAAAACGGGCAGGATTACGCGCTGTATTCTTGTGACTACACTGCAACGAGGGTGATGGAGTTGCCGTCTTGTAAGGATATCGGAGGCGAAGAGCCGGATGGTGACGGTTTTTGTCCCGTGGATTTTTATGTGCCGCGTTATATCGAATCGGAGTATCTGGATGTTGAAGACAAGCCGCACCGTATTCGGATTAACGAGCCAGGTGACGACGACTTAACTCGGCGTACTACAAAATGGACTCCCCTCGATCCGAAGACAGGCGAACGAATTGTTGTTGAGAAGCCAAGTTATCCCGTCGGCCCGCTCACTTACTACCCATTCGGGTTCGTTGCCGGCTGCATTTGGGCCAATGATGGATCCTGGAAGATTCAATATCTCGATTTATCTGAAGTTGAACGTGGAGTCATTAAGCGCGACGCAAGATTTGGCTACATTGAGATGCCGCACAGCATGAACTTAAAGGATGCAATCAGCATGAGCAATTATGCAAAAGATCCCGCAAGGGACTGGTCACACCGGATCACGATAGCAATCCAACAACATTTCGATTTACGAACCGGCAGTGTTGTGGATGTCGACCCGTTCAAGTAGAAGTCACCGCGCGAATAAATCAGAGATGGTTCGGATTCTGGAGCCGTTTTAGAAAATACTCTCGCCAACTCTCAGGCAAAGCTTCAGTCGCGATCGCACGTAGCATCAAATCGACGTTTTCCTTATCGGTGCTAAATAGTCGCGTGACGTCCACAACCCTTACACCGGAAGTGTTTTTCTCGAGCAGTTGGAACTCATCGCCGGCGCCGACTTCACCTTCTTTCAAGACTGAAAGATAGAACCCTGAGCGTTCGCTGAGGAGAAATCGCTTGATGATGTCTGGCCGTCCAAAACGTATTCCGAGTTTGTAACAGGGCATGCGTGGCTGTGTGACCATCACTTCGCCCGTCCCAATTCGAAACTTGTCTCCGATGTGGATTTCGGTTTCGAGTAAACCAGTGGTGGTGAGGTTTTCCCCGAACACGCCCCACGATAAGTCCATGTCTGGCAGCTCTTGTTTCCAGAAGTCGTAATGTTCTGATGGATAAACGTAGACGGCCTTTTGTGGTCCGCCATGCACAGACAAATCCGACTGCCGATCGCCGTCGAGATTCAACGTCCGCATCATCACTCGACCAGCAACAGGCTCTTTAAAGATGCCCGTGGACACTGGTTTATCGTTTCGCAGCACGAGCCGCGGTAATCCTACATTGACCGAAATGATTTTCATGGAAAGCCCCTGGGGATCATACCGGAATTTCCCAGATACTACTCGATATCCGGATGAACCCGATTTTTGGATTGGGACACGACCGGTTGTCTATTCGAAGCCCCATCCAGAAATGAAATTGTTGAAAAAATCATTACTAGTAAGAAGTCATGCTTACCCATGAAGAACGGGAAATTGCCGTGCTGGCCGTCGCGCGAGCCGTCGCGAAGGTTAATCAACCGCGCGCAGTGTTGGTTTCGATGGTAGCTGACGAGGATTTTGGGTTTCGTTTTCCTCTCGACTTGCCAGACGCCATGGCACTGGCACGCGAGGCCATCAGGCTGTGCGAGGCCTCTCAGTGGGACCGTCTCCCTCCCTGGCTTCAACAGGTCTTGACCAAAGTTGCCCAGACCGAGCCGGTGGCAAAGATCCTCGCCAAGATTGCGACGCCACCTCCTGACTGGAAAAACACGCAACTGCCCAGCCCCTTCGATTCGTTTTGGATTTCTCGCCTCGGACTTCCTTTTGTCGATCGTCTTAAAGTGCGCGAGGCGCTCAAAGCTCTCAATCAATCGACCGGACCCTCTGTATTGATCATCAACGGTCCCAAAAAATACGGCAAGTCGTACTGCCTCGAACTTGTTACGCACGGTGTTGAAGAAAACATGAAGGCAGCCGGCAAAAACTCGTTTGTCCCGGTAGCCAGATTAAAATTCGAAGCTGGCATGGGCGCCAGCCTCACACCTCATAACCTCGCCGAGAAGATCGTTAAAGCCATCACAAACAATCCCAAGCCTCTTCCGATTCTCGACTCAAATCAACAGTTAGTCACCGACGATCGCTTGAACGATCACCTGTGCGATTGGATTGTCGAAAATGCCGAAAATACAGGTGCGCTTTGGTGGATCGGTCTGGACGGCCTGAACGATAAGGATCTCTTGCCCATCACCCGCAATTTCATTGCAAAGCTGGTTGAACTCATAAGCGAGAATGGAAAACACAGTAATAAGCTGCGACTCATAATCATTGACTACCCGCGCGAGCATTTGGTCCGCTTCGCCGAGCAAATCAAGATTGAAGAACTCGGCCCAATCGGTGAGATAGACGTGGAAGCATTTTTTAGAAAGCAGTTGGCGGAAGTGGGCGGCGCACCACCTACTGACAAACAAGTAAAACTCGGAGTGTTACTAACGATGATGCAATTGCCGAAGGGTCAATCGCGGTTGCAAACACTCAACGAGACGTTAAAGGTTGTCGTCACCAATCTCAGCATGGAGAAGTAAATGTCGGATCGCTGGACGCCCACGAATATACTTAAACTTTTCCGGCCACCTGGCGACGAGTCTGGAGCAGCTCAGATTTCTCCGGAAATCTCCAAAACATTGACGGAGCTGTTCGAGGCGCCCGATCTCTCTGGCGTACAGACCTCCCAACAGATTTCCGACTACCTGAAACAGTTCTCATCTGTGGTGACGCCGCCGGTCATTGCACCGTCAAAGGTGCCAAAGCTGAGACAGGCGCTTCGACGCAGCGCCTCAGTGTTGACTGCTTTCGATCCGTGCAAGATCAACCCCACTGGATTAACGACATCTTCGGATAAGGCTGCGGAAGAACTGGTCGATGACATCGTTGAGGTTTACGACCCGCCAACGCCGAAACAACGCTGGATGCTGGAGCCGCTGATTCGCGCGGAAATCTTGCGCGAATTCGGGACGAAAGAGCAGTTAATTGCGGCTCTGGATGCGAATCCAAACTGGCGCCCGGAAACTGTCCTCCAGCGAGTCCTTGAATCGTATATCCACGAGCAACCGTTACCGATGTTCGATCTGTTACCGCAGGATCAACTTGCCGCCCACCTGCAAGCGGTGCGTTGGCTCGAACCGACGGCTCTGAGTCTGCCCAAACCCGAAACGATTCAGGAAGCAATCGATCAACGAGAAGTACCGGCGGTTTTCTCAAAGATGGCCGGACAGAATTTCGTGGGCCGCGAGGAGGAGTTATCGCTGCTTCGTGATTACGTTGAAGTATTACCGGCGTCATCCGGTTTAGGGATGGTACAGCGCCAGGTGCGGAAATGGCTCGGCCTGAAGAGAAAACCTCCACTCGTCATTCATGGCGCGGGCGGCGTTGGCAAAACGACGTTGATTTCGAGGTTCCTGTTGGACCACATGCAGGTGCGAGAAGAATTCAAATTCCCCTACGTGTATCTGGACTTCGATAATCCTCGCTTGTCGCCAAGTGATTCCGATTCGATTTTGACGGAGGCTGTCCGCCAACTCTCGATTCAGTACCCTGATGCTCGTTTGGATTTTGAAGCATTCTTAACAGGCGAGCGGGAAGTCCACACGTTTGAACCGGTTGATGAGTCTGAATTTATTCTGGAGACAATGGGACCGGCACGGGAGGCCCAGGCAGCGGATTCGCTGTCGCGATTTGCTCAATTGGTCAATTCAATCATTAGGCGCTTCAGCAACCAGGGTGATTATTCGTTACCGCTTCTCATCGTACTTGATACATACGAAGAAGTGCAGTATCGCGGGTTAAGAACTGAGATCCAACTGTGGAACTTACTGGATGCAATTCAAAAGTCGTTTCCGACCCTTCGCCTGGTGATCTTTGGCCGTGCGCCTCTCGACACGGTGCCCACGAGTTCCGCCAGGACGCAGTTGCATTCCCTGTCTGTATTTGACCGTACCTCTGGTGTAATGTTCCTGCTGAAGTTGGGCATCGGGGATTCGGATGTTGCACGTGAGCTCTACGTCTCTGTCGGTGGTAATCCTTTGAGCTTGAAACTG
>JAICQI010000197.1 GCA_025937955.1 Pyrinomonadaceae bacterium | reverse complement strand
GCGGCCTCACACGAAGCCGTTCTAAAAACCATCTCGAGGTTCACGATGGCGGGTGATTTTTACGTCACGGATGTCACCGCGCAAACATCAATGTTCTCGGTCCAGGGAAAACAGGCAGCCGTGATCACCGAAAAAGTTCTTAGAGCAGGTCTATATGATCTGCCACGTTACTACGTTGTTGATATTGTCTGGCAAAACTCCATCGTGACAATCCTCCGGGCCACACACACCAGCGAAGATGGGTTTGATATCGTCGTGGAAGCAAGTAAAGCAACCGAACTGCGCCAGGCTCTCGAGCATGCGGGAGCACATCCGGTGAGTGAGGAGACCCGCGAGATACTGAGAGTTGAAGCAGGCATCGCTCGTCATGGTCGGGACATGGATGAAACAAATGTGATCCCTGAAACTAATCTCGACGACGCAGTTAGCTTCACGAAAGGGTGTTACACCGGTCAGGAGATCATCGTGCGGATCAAGCACCGTGGGCACGTTGCGAAGAAACTTACCGGATTGCGATTTGAAACGGAGCGCCAGATCGAACCGGGCGCGATTCTCAAAGTGGAGGGAAAGGAAATCGGGCGCGTGACTTCAACCGCCGTTTCGCCAAAGGTAGGAAGCATCGGACTGGGTTACGTGAGATTTGAGTATCTCGATGCTGGAACAAAGGTTTTCGTCGAAGATGACATCAGTGCGACTGTCACCGAGCTGCCTTTCATACGTGGCAGTTGGTATCAAGACTAATGGCTGAAGATCTCGATTACGAACAAGCGCAGCTTGCCTATTCGATCATTGAGCGTTTGATCGAACACACACGCGTTGTCAGCGATCTGGTCGCGATGATGGCCCAGGTGCTTGACGAAGACACCACAAAAGCGTTGACGCAGACACCGACATGGACGGCATATCTCGATAGTCGTCGTGCGTTGGAAAAGACTAAAGCTGATGTCGAGAGGTTTGCGGAAATCCTGAAAGCATTAGACGCAGATGAACGCGGATAAAAGCGGATTTTACCTGAGCATCATAATTACCTGACGCTCGCGGCCGCCGTCGAACTCACACAGAAAAATACCCTGCCAGCGACCCAGCAACAGTTCTCCATCCTGGAAAGGAACAGTCACAGAGGATCCGGTCAGACTCGCTTTGATGTGTGCGTCGGAGTTTTCTTCGCCGTGGCGGAAGCCCATGCCGTGTTGCGGAATTAACGTGCGCAGAGCGTGAAGCATGTCTCTCGGCACGTCGGGGTCGGCGTTCTCGTTGATCGTGAGGCCTGCGGTGGTGTGTTGTACGTAGAGCACAACCACACCTTCCCGCTGTCCTGATTCTTTGAGTTTGTCTCTGACGAGATCCGTGAATTCAACCAGCTCTTCGCGGCTGCGTGAACGTACCTTAAGAACAAACATAACGTTAACGCTTCAACAACGCCCAGCCGGTGGGCAACACCGCCGCCGCAAGAGCGATCTTGACGACGTCGCCGGCGAGGAACGGCAACACCGCAATCTTGAAAGCCGCAACTGGTGGTGTATTCGTAAGAATGGTGAACCACGCCCAACCACCGAGAAGAATCACAACAGAACCAATCGCCATCGCTGCAACTGCAGTCGGATAACGCTTGTCCCAGCCATGTTCCGCGAAGGCGCCGGTAATGAACGCCGCTGCCGGAAACGCAACCAGATAACCGCCGGTCGGACCAAAGAACCGCACGATCCCGGCACCGCCACCCGCAAAGAACGGCAAGCCAAGCGCACCCTCAACGAGGTAAGCAATCACCGCCGCGGCGCCCAAACGCGAACCGAGCAAAGCGCCGGTCAGCAGCACCGCAAAACTCTGCCCCGTAATCGGCACCGGCCCGATCTGAATTGAAAACTGCGCGCACGCCGCGATGAACAAGCTAAAAACGATCACCAGCCCCGCGGAACGCGTCGCGTCGAGCGGCGCGAGCGCCGCTCCCATCAATGTATCGGCTCTAACATCCGTGCTCATCTGTGTTTAGTCTCCTGCTGCGCTCTTCACTACTTCAGTCTCAGTCTCGGCCCGCCTCGGCTCGAGCGCCATCGTGCCGATTCGCATACCGTGGAACGAGCGCCACACGAAGAATACCGACACGAGGAAGAACACCAGCGCAAGTATGTGGGTCAACGTCGGATTGCCATTGCGCGCCGTCAAACTAACCGCCAGTTCAACCGCCAGCAATCCAAACAACGTCGTAAACTTGATCACCGGATTCATCGCCACCGACGAAGTGTCTTTGAACGGATCGCCTACCGTGTCACCGACCACCGTTGCATCGTGAAGCGGAGTGCCTTTCATCTTCAGATCGACTTCCACCACTTTCTTCGCATTGTCCCAGGCGCCGCCGGCATTCGCCATGAAGATTGCCTGGTACAAACCAAAGATCGCGATCGAGATCAGGTACCCGATAAAGAAGAACGGTTCGACGAACGCGAAAGCGAGTGTCGAGAAAAATACCGTCAGGAAGATATTGAACATGCCCTTCTGCGCGTACTGCGTGCAGATCTGAACCACTTTCTTACTATCTTCGACCGACGCCTTTTCCACGCCTTCCAGCCGGATGTTAGCCTTGATGAACTCTACTGCGCGGTAAGCGCCCGTTGTGACCGCCTGGATCGATGCGCCTGTGAACCAGTAAATAATCGCGCCACCCGTGATCAGTCCGAGCACAAACGGAGCGTGCAGCAGTGATAAGCTTTCCGTGTTGATTCGGAGGCCTTCCGTGAGCGCCATGATGATCGAGAAGATCATCGTGGTGGCGCCGACCACCGCCGTTCCGATCAAGACGGGTTTGGCAGTAGCTTTGAACGTATTGCCCGCGCCGTCGTTCTCCTCCAGCAGGTGCTTGGCACGCGAGAAGTTCACGTCGACGTTGAAGTCTTTCTTGACCTCTGCTTTAACATCGGGGATCTGTTCGATCAACGAGAGTTCGTAAACTGATTGCGCGTTATCTGTCACCGGTCCATAGGAATCGACCGCGATCGTGACCGGTCCCATTCCAAGGAACCCGAACGCTACCAGTCCGAAACCAAATACCGGAGCAGCGATCGGGTTAACCATCAATGCGCCTAAACCCGCTCCCTCCAAAGCGCCAATAGTGGTGACAAAATAAGCAATGGCCATCAGGCCAACGATGCTTATGCCGAGCCAGTAGGCGGAGAAGTTGCCCGCTACCAGACCCGAAAGAATGTTCAACGAAGACCCGCCTTCCTTTGAAGAAGTGACAACTTCGCTGACGTGACGCGATTCTGTAGACGTAAATATCTTCACCAGCTCAGGTATCAGGGCGCCTGCAATTGTGCCGCAGGAGATGATGATCGCGAGTTTCCACCAGAGCGTGCTGTTGCCGCTGAGCGTTGGAATCGTCAACCATGAAACGACGAACGTGATCGCTACCGAAACGATCGAGGTAATCCACACGAGCGACGTCAGCGGCGCCTCGAAATTCATCGAATCAGCGGTCTTGTAACGGGCTTTCGCTATTAAGTCGTTTATGAAATATGAAGCTGCACTGGCAACGATCATCATCACGCGCATGATGAAGATCCAAACCAGCAACTGCACCTGCACTATCGGATTTGGAACTGCGAGCAGGATGAACGTGATCAGCGCCACGCCCGTCACGCCGTAGGTCTCAAAACCGTCGGCGCTCGGACCAACTGAGTCGCCCGCGTTGTCGCCCGTGCAGTCAGCAATAACGCCGGGATTACGCGCGTCGTCTTCCTTGATCTTGAAGACGATCTTCATCAGGTCGGACCCAATGTCGGCGATTTTCGTGAAGATACCACCGGCGATACGCAACGCCGCCGCGCCCAGTGATTCGCCAATCGCAAAACCGATGAAACACGGCCCGGCATAACTGCCCGGAATGAACAGCAGGATGCAGAGCATGATCAGCAATTCGACGCTGATCAGCATCATGCCAATGCTCATGCCGGCTTTTAACGGAATTGCGTAAAGCGGAAATGGCCTGCCTTCGAGACTGGCGAACGCCGTGCGTGAGTTTGCAAAGGTGTTGACTCGAATGCCGAACCAGGCGACGCCGTAGCTTCCGGCAATACCGATCAAGCTAAACAGCAAAATGATGGCTACACGGAACGGCTCCAAACCCGACAAGACACCGAAGTAAAGCACGATCACGACAGCGATAAACGCTTCGAGAATCAGAATGAATTTGCCCTGGGTCGTCAGATAAGTCTTACAGGTCGCGTAGATCAGTTCCGAGATCTCGCGCATCGCCCGGTGCACCGGCATCTTCTGTAAGTTCATGTAGATCGCCAGGCCGAAGCCGAGCCCGAGAACACAGATAATGATGCCGAACAAAAGCAAATTGTGACCGGTAATTCCGTTGAGGAAGGTCACCTGCGTGAGGTCTGGCAGCTCCAGGCTCACTTCACCACCCGGATGCGACTGGGCATAAGTGGGCAAGGCAAGAGCTAAAGTCGTAACGGTGGCCGCAAGAATAATGGCTGCACGGCGCAGTTTCAGCGATAGTTGCACTGGAGAAAATTCCTTTCCGATTGTCTTGATAATGGCGAGATACGCTTACGAAAACGGGTATTATCCACAGATTACACAGATTTTTCAAAGAGAGGTTCTTGAATTTGTGTGATTTCCGGGCCCTTTCGAGTTCCCAACCAGCGCCGGATCGAGTCGAGCATGATGACCACCGCGGCAAACATGATGATCGCGGTGAGGCCGGTGTTGATGAAACCCTGCATTGACGTCTCCGGCTTTTGCGCCAACGGCCAGAAGATATCGGTTATCGACTTGAATCCCGCCACCAGCGTGGTTGTGCTGACGAATGACAACGGCACGAGCGTTACCCACGCATACTTTGCTTTGCCGGTGTTGATCAGGATTGTCGTCGCTACGCACAAAGCCACGGCAGCAAGTAATTGATTGGCAATGCCAAACATCGGCCAGATCGTGGAGATCGAGCCAGACCAGATAAAAGCTGCCCAGCCTGCGACCACAAGCGCGGAGGTAATAATGGAACCTGGCAGCCAGTTTGGCTCCTCGAGTTTCTTGTAAAAGCGCCCGCCAAACTCTCCTACCAGAAAACGTGCGACACGCGTGCCGGTATCGATCGTGGTGAGGATGAAGAGTGCTTCAAACATGATGGCGAAGTGATACCAGTACTTCATCAAGCCGCCGAGGCCCGGTATGCCGGAGAAGATTTTGGCGATACCGAGTGCGAGCGTCACCGCGCCGCCGGTTCGTCCGCGCAGGTTCTTTTCGCCTGATTCCTGTTCGAGTCGATCGATCTCCTGCGGTTGGAGGTTGAAGCCTTGCTCGGTGTGCGTATCGACGAGACGGACGTAGGCGGCTTTCTGTTCTTCAGTGCGTTGCGTGGTGTTGATGGCAAAATAGTCACCGGGGAACAGGGATGCTGCGGCAATCAGCGCCACGACGCCCACCACGCCTTCCATCAGCATGCTGCCGTAGCCGATCATGCGTGTGTCAGTTTCTTTGGCGATCATCTTGGGCGTCGTGCCGGACGAGACGAGGGCGTGAAAACCCGAAATCGCGCCACAGGCGATGGTGATAAAGACGAATGGATAAAGCTTGCCGGGAATCACCGGCCCACCGCCGGCAGTGAATGGCGTGAATGCCGGCATGTTGAGATTCGGATGCACCACGATCACGCCAATGATGAGAAACGCGATCGTTCCGATCTTCAGATACGATGACAGGTAATCTCGCGGACAGAGCAGCATCCACACCGGCAGCACTGACGCAATGAAGCCATACGCGGCCATGATGAGGATCAGGCTGTTTCGCGAGAGCGTGAATGTTTCGGCGAGCGGTGATTCCGCGATTCGGCCGCCAAGCCAAACGGCAAACATCAGTCCGATGATGCCGATGATGCTCGCTTCCGCGATCTTTCCTTTGCGAAAGCGATACATGTAAAGACCCATCAACAACGCCAGCGGAATCGTGAAGCCGACAGTGAACGTTCCCCACGGCGACTCAGCGAGCGCATTGACGACGACCAGGCCGAGACCTGCGAGCGCGATCACCACGATGAAAAGGATCGCTACACCTGCCACCAATCCTGATAATGGACTGATCTCGGTGCGCGCCATCTCCGCCAGCGATTTTCCTTTGCGGCGCACACTGCCGGCCATGATCATGAAATCGTGTACGGCGCCGCCGAGGCAAACTCCAATCACCAGCCATAACAATCCCGGCAGATATCCAAATTGGGCAGCGAGCACCGGCCCAATCAACGGCCCCGCGCCCGAGATCGCGGCGAAGTGATGCCCAAACAAAACCCACTTGTTGGTTGGATAATAGTTGTGCCCATCGAACATCGTCTGCGAGGGCACCGGACGCGAATCATCCAGCGCCAGCACCTTCGCAGCGATAAAGGCTGAGTAATACCGGTACGAGATCGCGATGACGCAAAGTGCGCCAATGATGATTGGAAGCGCGTTCATATCCGCAATAAATCCGTGTAATCCGTGGCTAAGTTTCTTCTGTCTTTGACCCACCCAGCGCAATCCCGAGCGCGCCGCCCACTAACCCGCCGATGATGATCAGTAAACCATACAAAGTCTGATTGTGCTTTTCGGCGCTCGAGTTGAAGGCTTCGGCGAAGAGCTCGCGAGGCGCGACGTCGTGCGGGATCACGAACAATCCAATCGCCACCAAAACGAAGCACACCGCCGCGAACTTGAGTCCAATCGGCGTACGCGACGGCCGCCCAAGCTTTTGTCCAATACCGCTGCGCGTGTAGCCGTATGAAAAATAAACCGCCAACCCGAGCATCAGCCAGCCAACAAACCGCCAGTAAGAACCCTCAGGCAGAAAATAGATCAATAACGCGCATGAGAGTGCGCCCAAACCCGGCAGCAGGTACGGTCCAAACGGAACCCTGAACGGTCGTGGTCGATCCGGATCCTTGTGACGCAAAACCATCACACCGACGCAGACGAGAATGAACGCGAAGAGAGTGCCGATGTTCGTCAAGCTCACCATCTCGTCAACCGTCGCAAATGCCGCGATGCCGCCGACAGCAACGCCGGTCAGAATCGTCGTGACATGTGGTGTCTTGAATCTCGGGTGAACAGTCGCAAATTTTGACGGCAGTAATCCATCGCGCGCCATCGAAAAGAAGATGCGGGGCTGTCCGAGCTGAAAGACGAGCAACACAGCCGTATGCGCGATGACCGATCCAAAGGCGATGACCGTGTTTTGCCACAACGCCTGCGGCGCTACAGTCTCGAGCGCCATCGTCAACGATTCGCCGCGTTGCGCGGAGGTCCAGCCTCGCACCGTTTCCCATGGCACCATGCCGGTGAACACTCCGGCTACGAGTATGTAAAGAATGGTGCAGATGACGAGCGAGGCAATGATACCGATAGGCAGATCTCGAGCGGGATTCTTCGTTTCCTCCGCAACGGTGCTGACCGCATCGAAGCCGATGTAAGCAAAGAAAACAACCGCCGCGCCGGTCAACGTCCCCATCCATCCCTGCGGCTGGAAAGGCTGCCAATTCTGCGTCATCGTCGCCGGTGAAACGTAGTAAAGCGCCAGCCCGATGAAGAACAACAACACGAGGATCTTGATCAGCACCATGATCGCGTTGAAGTTTGACGACTCTCTGATACCCCAAACCAGCACGATCGTGATCAGCGCTACGATTCCGAACGCAAGAACGTTGAAGACTATCGGAATGCCGAAGATGTGCGGCGCGGCGGCAAGTGTTTCTTCAGTCGCGGTGCGGTAGTTTGACGTCAGCCAGTCAGGGACGTGGATTCCGAGATTGCGCAGCAGTCGGTTGAAGAACTCGGCCCAGCTAATCGCGACCGCCACGTTGCCGATCGCGTACTCGATGATCAAGTCCCAGCCGATGATCCACGCGACGAGCTCGCCCAGGGTCGCATAAGAATAGGTGTAGGCCGAACCTGAAATCGGAACCATCGACGCGAGTTCGGCGTAACAGAGAGCAGTAAACCCACAAACAATCGCGGTGATGACGAATGAGAGCATCAACGACGGACCAGCGCCGGCGCGTTCGGCAGTGCCGGAGGCGGCGGTGCCGATGGTCGCGAAGATTCCGGCGCCGATGATAGCTCCAATCCCGATGAGCGTGACGCTGAACGCCGTAAGCGTGCGCTTCAGGGCAAACTGTGGACCGCCAACGCTCTCCAAAATCTCGTCAAGGTTCTTGGTGCGAAAAATTCCTCGAAGCAAGGTGTCGCCTCCGGGAGTGGATTTAGATTTCAGTTACTTGCTTGCTGGGAAAGCTTGCGGAGTTTGGCATGGAAGTCGATATCTTGTAAATGCGGGCCACAGATTTAGACAGATTTTCGAACCGGATAAACACGGATCAGATCCGTGTGTTCATCCTTGTCTTAAAGATCCGTATAATCCGCGGCTAATGTTCCCGTTCAGAAGCATTCTCTTTCCAACTGACTTTACGGCGGCGTTGAAGTATGCGGCTGCGTTCGCGCGGCACAGTGGCGGTCGCGTTTTTTTGTTCAGCGTGCAGGGGCACGGTCAGGAATTACTCCGCGATCCGCTGTTGGGTGGTGTGGATAAAGAGTTGGTCCTCATCGAAGGCGAATCGGCGACTGAGATTGCTCAGGGCGCCATCGATCACGAAATCGATCTGATAACCGTGGTGATGCGCGAACGCAATCGCTTGTCACTGGCGTTTGGCAGCTCGATTGCGGAGGAGATTGTGGCTGAGTCGCCTTGCGCTGTTCTAGCAGTGCGACCGCCGCAGCGAGACTTCGTGGAAGCCACCGATATTCGTCTGAAACGTGTTTTACTGGCGACGAACTTTCGTCCGTCTTCGGCGGCTGCAACCCAAATCGCAACGCAGATTGCGAATCAGTTAGGCGCCGAACTGCACGCGGTTTACGTGATCGGAGATTACTTCGAACAGATCTCAGTGATGTTTCCTGAAGGTGGGCTGGCAGCCCTGACGCGGCTACGCAGTTACGTGCAGGAACGCATGCAACACTTGTCACGCGCGGGCAGCGGCGCAGCGACGCACAT
>JAICQI010000286.1 GCA_025937955.1 Pyrinomonadaceae bacterium | reverse complement strand
TCCAGAAGCCTGCGAATCTCCTCGAGCGCGATCCACGTCTTGCCGCTTCCGGTGGGCGCGGTGACCAGCACGTCTTCGAATTCCAACATCGCGAGCGCCTCGCGTTGAAAAGGATCAGGCTTAAATGGGGCTGCGCGGGGAGTGCCGATTCCTTCGAGCAGTCGTTTGACTTCTCGTGATGGCGGTGGAACAACGCGCGCTGATCGTTCGTTGGAAACCTCGTGGCCGGTTTTGTGGACAGGTTTTTCGCGACCACGGCGGTCGCGTGACCTGCGTTTCTCCCAATTTCTGGCACCATTTCGACGCATGAATGCATTCTAACTTTGTGAACCTTGAGAGTTACAATGGCGTCTAAGCCAAATTACCCGATTTAAAGGCTAGAGGATGGCGGAATTGTTCGAAAAGTTTGAGGTAAATCGCGACCCGAGATGGATTGTGTTGACAAAGCTTCTCGGTGGGTCGCTCGTACTTCATTTCGCGCTGTTGTGGGTGGTCATTTACGTGCCGACTGTGCGCGACACCGTGAATATCGCGGCGCTGATAGCCAGTACAAAGTTTGTTGAAAAACCGTACGAAGCGACCGAGATTACGGACCAGGTGCAAGTGGTGAAGTTGTTTCGTTATCCCGAAGGCTATTTCACGCCTGACGGTCAGGTCGCGGCTGAGCTGCCGCCCGCCCCCGTTCCCGGAGTCGTCGATCCGTTTGCGCCAAAAATAATCTCGCAAGCCAGCTCATTACCGAAGGAGCCCGAACCTTCGCCGTCGCCAAGTCCGGCAGCGAGTGTTTCTCCGGAGGCGAGTCCCGCGCCGTCGGCTTCGCCGTCCGCGGTTGCACAAGCGTCACCACTGACGCCTGAACAAGCGTCACCACTGACGCCTGAAGAAGCCCAGAAGCAGCTCGAGAAAACGGCCGAGGAAAACAAACTGCCGCTGCCCACTGAGAACGAGATCAACAAGCAGGTGCTGAAGGACTTCGCCACTTACGCTAACAATCTGAAAACCGAAGGCAAGCTCGATCTAAACAAGCCTTTTGAGATCGTGATTGAAGCGGAGTTGGACGAACAAGGAAAACTGAAGAACCCGCGCTTCACTAAAAAAGACGGCGACGAAAATCTGGTAGACTTGTTTGGCAAACTCGTTGCGGCTTTGAACGACAGCGGTTTCCTGACGTACCTCCAGCCAATCAGCAAAGACAATCCGAATGCGACGATAAAGATCACAGTCAAGCAGGGCGAACAGGAAGTGCTGGCGTCGGTTGAGTCGGAAGCGTCGTCACCGCAGCGCGCGGAGTCGCTTGCCAAAGCGTTGAATAATCTTCTTTACTTCGGCGCAGGCTCACGAGCCGGAAAAGATGAAGAAGTGATAATGAAGAACACGAGCGCGACGCCCGACGGGAAGAGAGTGGTGGTTAACTTCTCGATGCCGCGGCAGAGCGTAGTTGACATGATCAAGAAGCAATTGCAGCCGGGAGTTTAAGCCCACAGATTTTCACAGAGCCATATTTGGAGTAACTTATTACACATGAGTTTCGATAAATTCCTGACTAAAGTATTCGGCAGCAGCAACCAGCGATTTTTGAAATCGATCATCCCTCTGGTCGAGAAAATCAACTCACTCGAACCCTCAGTACAGGCGCTTTCGGACGACGAATTGCGCGCGCGCACCGCGGCTTTCAAAGAGCGCGTGCAGCAAGCAGTCGGAGACCCGACTGACAAGGACGAACGCAAGCGTCGCGAACGTGCCATCCTCGACGAGATTTTACCTGAGGCGTTCGCCGTCGTTAGAGAAGCCAGCGTTCGCACTACGACCATGCGCCACTTCGACGTGCAGTTGATCGGCGGCATCGTGCTGCACCAGGGCAAGATCGCTGAGATGCGCACGGGCGAGGGCAAAACGCTCGTCGCCACTTTGCCTTCTTACCTGAATGCGCTCACGGGTCGTGGCGGCGTTCATGTTGTTACGGTAAACGACTATCTCGCTTCGCGCGACGCCGAGTGGATGGGCCAGATCCATCGCTTTCTCGGTCTCGAAGTCGGCTGTATTCAGAACGACATGGACGACTTCGAGCGCCAGGCCGCGTACGCTGCCGATATCACTTACGGCACGAACAACGAATTTGGCTTCGACTACCTGCGCGACAACATGAAGTTTGACCTCGCCACGTGCGTTCAGCGTGGTCACTACTTCGCGATCGTCGACGAGGTCGACTCGATCCTGATCGATGAAGCCCGCACGCCGTTGATCATCTCCGGCCCGTCAGACGAAGCCACAGACAAGTACAAAAACGCCGACGCGATCATTCCTCATCTGAAAAAAGGCGAGGACGTCGATGGCAAGAAGACCGGCGACTACGTTGTCGACGAAAAAGCACACACGGCGGTGCTCACCGAAGAAGGCGTTGACAAAGCAGAGCGCCTGCTTGGTGTAGGCAATCTTTACGATCCGTCGAACATGGAGCTGCTCCACTGCGTCGAGCAGGCCCTGAAAGCGCACACGCTTTACAAGCTGGACCACCAGTACGTGGTCCAGGATGGCGAGGTGATCATCGTCGACGACTTCACCGGCCGTTTGATGAAAGGTCGTCGCTGGTCCGATGGACTGCACCAGGCAGTCGAAGCCAAGGAAGGCGTCGAGATCGAGAAAGAGAACCAGACACTCGCGACGATCACACTTCAGAACTACTTCCGTCTTTACGAAAAACTGTCGGGCATGACCGGTACCGCTGAAACTGAAGCGGCGGAGTTTGCCTCGACCTACAAGCTCGACGTCATCGTTATCCCAACGCACATGCCGATGGTTCGTACCGACTTTTCGGACGTGATCTATCGCACGTTGCCTGAAAAGTGGGACGCGGTGATCGACGAGATCAAGGAGTGTTACGAGAAGGGCCAGCCCGCTCTTGTCGGTACGGTTTCCGTCGAGAACTCGGAACTGATCTCGCGTCGCTTGTTAAAGGAAAAAGTCCCGCACAACGTGCTGAATGCGAAGTATCACGAACGTGAGGCTGAGATCGTTGCGCAGGCCGGACGAAAGGGCTCAGTGACTATCGCGACCAACATGGCCGGCCGCGGTACAGACATTCTGCTCGGCGGCAATCCTGATTTCATGGCGCGCGAGTTTTTGAAGAAGGAAGAGGTCGATCCTGACGAGGCGACGGACGAACAATACCGCGTTGCGTTTGAGCAGGCGAAGCGCATTGTTGAAGAAGAGCACAAGGAAGTGGTGGAGCTGGGCGGCTTGCACATCGTCGGCACGGAACGTCACGAATCACGCCGCATTGACAACCAGCTTCGTGGACGCGCCGGCCGCCAGGGCGACCCCGGATCGTCGCGGTTCTTCCTGTCGCTCGAAGACGATCTGATGCGCATCTTCGCCGGCGACAAAGTCAAAGCGCTGATGCAGCGTCTCGGCATGGAGAAGGGCGTGGCGATCGAGTCGAAGATGGTTTCGAAGCGCATCGCAGCGGCGCAGAAGTCAGTTGAAGGCAGAAACTTCGAAGCTCGCAAACACCTGCTCGAGTATGACGACGTCATGAACAAGCAGCGCGAGACGATTTACGGTCTGCGCCGTCAATTGATGGAGGAGCCGGATCAGCGCGAATACCTGATGGGTGATCCGCCGACGGCGGGTGTTGCTTACGATCTTCTGTCTGACATTACGCGGCAGTATCTCAATCCCGATGTGTCTCCTGACGATTGGGACGTCGACAACTACAAGATCCAAATCAAGACCATCTACGATTTCGACCCGGATAGTGAGCACCTTGATATTCCCAATATGCCCACGCAGGAAGTGGTCGACGCAGTTTGGGAGCGACTGAAGGTTAAGTATCAGAAGAAGGAAGAGCAGATTGGGCCGGAAGCGATGCGTACGTACGAGCGCATCATCATGCTCAACATCATCGACGCACAGTGGAAGGACCACCTGCTCTCGCTGGATCACTTGAAACAGGGCATCGGACTGGTGGGTTACGGTCAAAAAGATCCGCTGGTCGAATACAAGAAGCAGAGTTTCGATCTGTTTCAGGAAATGCTCGATCGCATCGACACCACTACGATTCGCTCGTTGTTCAACTTGCAGATACTGTCTGAGCAGCCTCCCGAGAGCTTGCAGCGGAGAGGGGCACCGCGGCGCCCGGGTTCTTTACGATTTACGGGACCGAACCAGGGCGCAGCTCCCGCCGGTGAAGAAGACGGGAAAACAAAAACGGTGGTACGAGATCAGCCGAAAGTTGGACGCAACGAACCCTGCCCATGCGGATCGGGGAAGAAGTATAAGAAGTGCCACGGTATTAACGCGTAAAGAAGAGTAGGTCCAATAAGTCCTATTGGACCTATTTCCATTCACCTTGACCGCCGAGATCACATCCACAAACCCCGTCGTTCAGGCCATCATCAGCGGCAAAGCTCCGCAACCTGCACGTCTCGCTGCAGCGCGCGGAATGTTGCCGTTGCCGCAGGACGATTTGTTGGAGGTGCTCGTCGCCCTTACGTCCAGTGACGACCCGCAAATCGCTTCAGCAGCGACCGAAACGCTTAAGGCCGAAAGTGTCGAAGATCTTCTAGTCGCCGCCACAGGTCAGGACACGCCGCCAAATGTTCTCGCGTATCTCGCCACGCAAGCTGACGGCAAGCAGGAAATCTACGAAGCGACAATCCTCAACACGCGCACTCCGGACCAGGCCCTCGCAACGCTGGCCGCAACGACATCGCACAGTTCACTCTTAGAGCTGCTCACGATCAATCAACAACGATTGGTCCGTTGTCCTGAGATCATTGAAGCGATCCTCGGCAATCCGGCGCGCAGCGGCGAGGCTGAACGACGCGCGCGGGAAACGCGCCAGGAGTTCTTCGAGAAAGAGCGTGGCGCGCGACAGATTGCTGACGAGCTGAGAGCTCGAGGTCAAACAGCCGCGGCAGAGTTCTTCGAAACTGCGGAATTAACCAGCGCGGCCGGAGAGCTCAGTCTTGAAGACGCCTGGCTGATTGCGGAGCACATCGAAGTTTCCGACGAAGATCTCGATGACACCTGGTTGCCGGCCGAACGCTTTAATGAGTTGATTGCTGAGACGGCGGCGGAAGTCTCGGCCAACGTGCAGCGGATCATTGATAGTGAACGCCTGGAAACAGGTAGCGTCAGCGCGGAGAGAGTCTCGCTGATTCGTCGCATCATGTTCATGAACACCAAGGACAGGATGAAGCTGGCGATGAAAGGAGACCGCGAGGCCCGCAGCATTCTCGTTCGCGATTCCAACAAAGTCGTCTGTTCCGCGGTGGTAAAGAACCCGCGCATTACGGAACGGGAGATCGAGAATATCGCGGCAATGAGAACGGTGGCAGATGAGGTGCTGCGGATTATTGCTATGAACCGTAGTTGGGCTCGTGCCTACCCGATCATTCACAATCTCGCCCGAAATCCGCGGACGCCAATTCCAACAGCAATGAACATCCTGCCGCGGATCAGGACCAAAGACCTTCAAACGCTGTCACAGAACAAGAATGTTTCCGAGGCTGTGCGCCGCCAAGCCTACCGACTTCAACAAGTGCGCGCAGGTGAATAGGCCTATTGGACCAATGGGACATATCCGTGACATTTCTCACCATCGCAAGTTCGATCTGTCACGAAGATTTTACGAAAGGTTGAAAATTGTGCTTGACAGGTTACAGTTTAATCGTATAATTTCGCACACTCAGGGACAGCAAGGGCTCTTGCATGAAACAGGCGGTTATTTATATGGCCTTATTTACCTGCTAACGCGCCGCCCGAATGAATCGTCCATGAAGTTTGACGATTCTCATGCTTTGCACAGCCACCCTGATTTGCCCGACGCCCTGCCCGTTACGCTTTGCCCCGCCGTTCCTGATGGAATTGGCGGGGTCCCCCTCTTTTAAGCATTAGGTTCTTACTTCAATCGTTTCAGGCTCCTGCGCTTCGACCGTGATCGGCAACTCCTGACCACTCATGCGCGCGAAAAGTTGTTCGTACTGATCCACCACAGTCTCCCAGTCGTAGTGCTTTTGAATACGTTGCTGCGCCCGGTGCCGGTAAGCCTGGACCAATGATCCATCCCGCAAAACTCGCTTTAACTTCTCTGCCAGATCGAATTCGTCAATATAGGGAACGCCGGCTTCGCCTACGACTTCAATGTTCTCAGGCGTAGCCAACGTCAGCACGCAGTTTCCGTAACCCATAGCTTCGAGCAGCGCGGGATGAGTGCCACCTACTTCGGTCGCGTGAACGTAGCAATAAGCGTTTTGCTGAAGCGCACGATAATCCTGTCCAAATACAAAACCGGTAAAAATGATTCGCTTATCGCCACGCGCACTTGCTTTCAAGCTGTTGATGTAGTGTTCGGCGTAAGGCGCGTCGCCGACGATTAGCAAGCGATATGCGGTACGAACTTTCTTAAAAGCCTCTATCACAAGGTGGGCATTGTTTTCAGGTTCGAGGCGCGACACGTACAAAACATATCTATTTGGTTCCACGCGCCACTTGCGCACTGCATCGCGATTGGGCCGGCGCTCAACCTCGCTGCCGTAAGCAATCATGGTCGAGTGGGCGTTGTGACGGGCCAGGTAGTAATCCTGAATCACTTGTGCGTCAGTCACCATTTCGTTGGGCAACAAGGTCGACAAATACTCAGCGAAACGGTAGTAACGGCGCGCCAGCCAGCTCCACTTCTTACGTTTGTGCTCGAGTCCGTCGACGTTGATCGCTACGGGTATGCCTGTGAGGCGGAGGATGGGGGTAAAAGGAGCGTTGGCGCAGTTACAAATCAACACTGCATCGTAGCGCTCTGAAACCGCGTGAATCGCGGAAAAAAACGTGTGGACGACAGTGTCGAAATACTTGTGCCTGATGGTGGGCAGGACCTTGAGCCTAACGCCGTGATATTGCAACTGCCGGGGCGAAACGTAATGTGCGCGGCAATAGACTGTGACCTCGTGACCGCGGGCGGCGAGACGAGTTGAGAGGTGCTCGGCGAACGTTTCGAATCCACCGTAGCTGGCTGGAATACCCCGAGTTCCGAGAATAGCAATCCGCATTGACTTAATACTTACGGGCTGTCTTGTAGGGGCGGCACTTCTGTGGCTGCCCGTTACGCTAGAATTCAATCAGCGGGTGGCCTCGGAGTGCCACCCCTACAAAGAACCGGCCACCTCTTTATAAACCGCGAGAGTTCTGCGCGCTGTGTCTAGCCAGTTGAAAGCACTCGCCCGTTGCTGACCTTTAATACTCAACTCCGTGCGAAGTTTCGAATCGATAATAAGTCGT
>JAICQI010000396.1 GCA_025937955.1 Pyrinomonadaceae bacterium | reverse complement strand
CGCCTGATATTGTAGAGCACAAATCTCCTCTCCGCAGACCCGTTTAGGAGAATTTCTCGAGCAGCAATTCCCCCTCCCGCCCAACTGAGGCCGTAGAGCATTTTTTCTAGGAACTGTCTCCTGTTCATAAGATGGTCCGCGTGCGTTGATTTGAGTACACGCGCGACCACCCACGAAGAGTCAAATTCTGTAAGAACTGACTCTTCGTGTAAGAGGTAAGCAAGATCAACTAATCGGATCGCCCATCGTCTCGGCATTCGCTTCGCCCGCATCAACGCGGCGCACGAGTTCGCAAGCCACGGATCATTCGTCTCCAACCCGTGCCGGATAATCGCACGGCTCCGAGCATCGATCGTTGTGTCGTTTAAGACTGCCTGCGCTCTTCGTTCCAAAGCATTGACGGCTTACAGTATCAGTTACTCAATTCCAAGACTTACTTACGGAGTTTATTGTTCACCTCAACGCCTTCTTACCTTTAAATTGAACGATGGATACCCTTCTGGGACCTGAACTCGAATTCCATGACCTAATCGTTCTCCTCTTGTGACTCTACTGCTTTGATCAGCGCTTTTTCCCCCTTTTCCGCTGCTCGCATTAGCTGCAGCACGCGACCTATGGTCGACGAGGCGACTGTTGTCGTGCTCATGTTCTTAATGCGTTCCAGCATTTCAGTAAGGTCGATCATTCGAATAGGGTTGCCAGCCATTGCTTGAATAAATGGGGGATACTGTTCCCAGTCACGTCGGTTTCCCAAGACAGCTGTGACCGCTAGATAGTACGTGAACTCCCGACTACCGGTCGCGGTTTCAATTGCGTCAATGAAGGCTTCGGACCACTTGGGTCTAGTAAGCTCGCGGAAGGCTTGCCAAGCTTCTCGACCAGAAACAATTTTGTTTTTCTCGATTTCTTCAATCTTAGTTTTTACGCGAAATCCCCCTTGCCAGCTCTTGCAACTTACCACCGCAACACGCGCGGGGCCTTCTTTTTTAGGATGAATGCCTATCACATCGATATCGCTATGATTAGAGTCTTTTTTACTGTCGAAGTCGGGATGGTCTCGACGAGGACGAAACTTTATATTATGTCGCGTGAAATAACCTTCACTCTGAAGGTAGTCGTCAACAAGCTGTTCCAGAATGTCTTCTTTCACAAACTGTTCCTAACTCGCTGTTCAGCTTTCGCGAGGTCAATAGAGTTCGTAATGCATGGTTTGAGAATTTGTTTCCCGGGGTGACATTGAGATTACGGAACAGCCCACTAACAGGTATTTCATATCATCGGCTGAGACCGGATTATCGAAATTCAAATAGAAGAACAGAATAGACTCGTTGGGAGTGATTTTTTTTGTAGTTGTCTATTCGCTGCTCAAGATCTGGCCAATAGCTGCCGTACTTTGTCTCCCTCGCCCGCTTATCGTGAACGAAGGACAGCTTGAACGGCCAGGTGATCACGGAGTTCGTTTTGACAACATCAAAAATTGGGGGAGGGCAACTTGCTAAAAGGATGTGTATGCTCCACTGAAAAACCTTGATCTAAAAAGGCATTAATACTCCAATAGCACGGGCGGCACATTGTTAGCTGTAAGACCACTTGCCACATACTCGCCTCTAACACCCCTACTGCTTTCAAGGTCTGTGTTCTTTCTCTTCTCTATTCTGGAAGACAACAAAGAATGAGGTCCTGTGCAATAGTTGTTGGCTTCGGGGTTATTGCAGCTTTGCCGTTCCATTTGTTGTCGTGCCATGCCATTCGAACCGTGAGGTGCATCATGTCTCTCCTTATGATCAGTACAGAATAAGGTCGTTCTGGGCTGTGGTTACTCGCAACAAGGCTGGGATACAAAAAGCAATCCTACTCCCTGATAAGCTTTGTCGTAATTATTCCTGCGCCGCCTGTTGGCTTGGGGTTCTCACTTTCACAACTGCATTCCCATGCACTGCTACTTCGAACCTACTTCCGGCAGGGACTTTTGCGTCTTTGCCTTTCTTGAATCCCCAGAAAGGGGCGGCGGGCCAGAAGAGAACTCCAGTGACTATAACTGCGGTTGCTACAGTTCCACCTTTGCTATCTCCTTTAGTTCGCTTTGCGAATTCGAGTGGAACCTTCGAGCCGTCGGCAGCTACAACGTCTTTCATTTCCCAGGCGAGTGTGCCAGCACGGCCCCAGCTACCACCCTTCTTAGCTTTTGTAACGCGAGCGGTTGCTCTTGCGCCGGCGCTTATAACAGTTACGCCGTTGATTTTAACGGGATGGACTACTGTGAAACTCACGGCGCTCCCCTCTTGAACCTCACCAGAAGAAACATTGAAAGTTGACTCAACTTCTAAGGGCGTTCCTTCAGGAACGGTTATCTCGGTGAGTACTGATGACGCAGCATTAGCTTCGACCTGCTGGGCGTTGACGCCGATGGTCGGTCCGCCGCGTCCGTCAGATTCTCGCACTGTTGGTTTTGAACGTACGCCGCGAGGCGCTTTGACCATGGCCATCAATACTTCGTCAGGGACGCCTCTATATTTGAGTTCGGCGAGGACTGACGGAAACGTGTCAAATGCGCATGACGAGGTGTTGATCTTTTCAATGATAAGCGCGGGTGGAAGTTTCGCGTTGACCATCGTGACGATGTCACCGTTCGTTAGTGGCGTAATATCCTGGGCAAATGCGACTGGAAGACTGAATACAAAAAGAACTAAGGCAAGACAAAGGCACAGAACAGACTTGAGCATTGAGGGTCCTTTCTAACTTACGTAGCACGATATTATTTTGGCAGTCACTCTAGCCGCTCAGGCGTGGTTCACACTAAAGCTTTGCCGACGCGCCGACGGAGTTTCAGATGCTGATTGTGCACACCTAATTTCGAAGGTTTAGAGGTTCCCGGACGGGTGTGCGGAGTGGCTTCAGCAATATGTGTGCCTTGGTATTATTAGGATTTCCTAGGAGTTTTGGTGATTGGAGATGTGTTTGGTGCTCGCTGGTGAGCATGTGAGGTAAATGACAGCAAGAAAGTGAGGAGAGAATTCAGTTTGGAATGTTGGGTAAGAATACGCAGCGCAGTTGAAACTCTAAGGCGGTCTCGGGCGTAGACAACTGTTCATCAACCGGGTATCAAATCACACAACGAAAGAGGTGTTTATGCGTTCAATCGGCTCTCGCCGCTCAATTATCGGTTTGCTGATGCTTTCAATTTTAATGGTGCTGGCGCTCGCCATGCCTGCCTGGTCGCAGGCGCCGCCTATAATCGACCGCGAGCTTTTCTTTGGGGATCCTGAGATTGCCGGGGCGCAGATTTCGCCGGATGGGGCGTTTATTGCGTTTATTAAGCCGTTCAAGGGCGTGCGTAACGTTTGGGTCAAGAAGACGGGTGATCCCTTTACAAGTGCGAAGCCCGTAACGGCTGATACCAAGCGGCCGATTCCCACTTACTTCTGGTCGCGTGATGGCAAGTTCATACTGTTTGTTCAGGATAAGGCTGGGGATGAGAATTACAACGTCTACGCGGTCAATCCCGCGGACACGCCCGCTTCAGGACAAGATGTACCTGCCGCCCGAAATCTCACCGACGCGAAAGGCGTCCGGGCCTTTATATATGCCGTGCCTCGCAGCGAGCCCGACGCGATCTACGTCGGTATCAACGATCGCGATCCGGCGTGGCACGACCTCTACAAAGTAAAAATCTCCACCGGCGAGCGCACGCTCGTCCGCAAGAACACCGAACGCATCACCGCCTACTTCTTCGATCTCAAAGACCAGCTACGGCTCGCCACCAGGTCCGCAGAAAACGGCGACACCGAGGTATTAAGAGTCGACGCGGACAAGTTTTCGAAGGTTTACAGTTGCAACGTGTTCGAGTCGTGCGGTCCAGTTCGCTTTCACAAGGATGGCCAACGAGTCTACTTCCTGACAAACAAGGGCGCCGATGTCGATCTCGTTAGTCTGAAACTATTCAATCCCGCCACGGGTAAGGAAGAGTTGGTTGAAGCGGATCCCATGAAACGCGTCGACTTCGGCAACGCTATGTTCTCGGAAGTTTCTGATGAGCTGATTGCCACTACCTACGACGATGAACGCGAACGAAAGTACTGGAAAGACAAAAGCTTCGAAGCTGATTACAAGAACCTGCAGAAACAACTTCCCGGTAAGGAGATCAACTTCGGTTCGTCAACGAAAGATGAAAAGCTCTTTCTTATCTCTGCAAACGCCGATACCGATCCGGGCGCAACTTATCTGTATGACCGCACTACAAAGAAGTTGACGCTTCAATATCAGGCGCGCGAAAAGTTGAACCGCTCGTATCTCGCGCCGATGAAGGCGGTCAAATATCAGTCGTCTGACGGCCTGGAAATCCCGGCTTACCTAACCTTGCCCAAGGGCGTCGAAGCGAAGAATCTTCCCGCGGTTATCCTTCCACATGGTGGTCCATGGGGCCGCGACAGTTGGGGCTACGATTCGTTGGCGCAGTTTCTCGCCAATCGCGGTTACGCTGTCTTGCAACCCAATTTTCGTGCGTCAACCGGCTATGGCAAGAAGTTTCTTGATGCAGGAAACAAACAGTGGGGCGACAAAATGCAGGACGACGTTACCTGGGGCGCGAAGTATCTCATCGCCCAGGGGATTGCCGATCCGAAGCGCGTTGGAATTATGGGCGGCTCGTATGGCGGCTATGCCACGCTTGCTGGAGTCGCGTTTACCCCTGACCTTTACGCGGCCGCAGTTTCGATAGTTGGACCATCAAATCTGATCACCCTGCTCGAATCGATTCCGCCATACTGGGAACAGATTAGAAAGCTTTTCTATGAGCGTATGGGCGATCCCAACACGCCTGAAGGAAAGGCCCAGTTGCTGCGCCAGTCGCCATTAACAGCTGCTGCAAAGATTAAGACTCCTTTGCTCGTGATCCAGGGAGCTAACGATCCACGCGTTAACAAACGCGAGTCGGATCAGATTGTAATCGCTTTGAGGGATAGAGGATTTCCAGTTGAGTACCTGGTGGCGCCGGATGAAGGGCACGGCTTTGCACGTCCGGAAAATAGTATGGCGATGTTTGCCAGTGCCGAGAAGTTTCTCGCGAAGTATCTCGGTGGTCGTTATCAGGAAAGCATGACGCCGGAAGTGGCTAAACGTCTGAAAGAAGTAACTGTCGACGTGAAGACAGTGACGTTGCCGAAGGCGATCAGCTCCACATCCGAAATTCCGAAGCCCGCTGTTGACCTGCGGCCCGGCACTTCTAATTACAAGGCTTCGATTGCTCTCGGAGGACAGACGATTCCGCTCACCTTGAAGTCAGAAATCAAGGAAGAAAATGGTGCCTGGACCGTCAATGAAACGGCACAGCTTCCACAAGGTCCGATCTCGGACGTCAGCACGATCGAGAAGGGAAGTCTGTTATTAAAGCGTCGCTTGATTAATCAAGGTCCGTTGACGATGGAGATAAACGTTGAGCCGAACAAGTTGACCGGGACAACGACGATGAACGGGCAATCCACGCCACTTGCCGTGGATCCCGGTGGCGCTTTGTTTGCTGACGGCGCGGGCGCCTTTG
Organism: Pyrinomonadaceae bacterium; assembly: GCA_025937955.1. Taxonomy (GTDB): domain Bacteria; phylum Acidobacteriota; class Blastocatellia; order Pyrinomonadales; family Pyrinomonadaceae; genus PSRF01. Next base: position 421 of record JAICQI010000396.1, on the reverse strand, counting down.
AAGTGATCGCTTCGCTTCCGCTCGCGGATGGTTATAGTTTGAGTTTTCGAAATTTCGACTTGCAGAAACAGAAACCGCAGATTAAACAGTTGAAGGTCGTGGGAACGGAGAGCGTCACGGTTCCGGCGGGTACTTTTGATGCCTACAGGGTGGAGATAATCGCGGCCGACAACGATGCAGATAGGCAGACTGTTTGGATCGATAAGGCGAGTCGGAAAGTGTTGAAGCTTTCGGCTGTGCTTCCGAATCTCAATGGAGCAATCCTTACGACAGAGCTGACGCCGTAAGGCGATGACACAAAGTCAAAGATAAGAACAAGTCAGAAGAAAGAACAAGTCAGGAAGAAGGGCTTGCCCCCGCTGTTTGAATTCGATGAGCGGGGGCAAGCCCCTCTTCCTGACTTGTTCTTTTAATACTGACT
>JAICQI010000875.1 GCA_025937955.1 Pyrinomonadaceae bacterium | reverse complement strand
CACGACAATCAAGTTGGAATATGAAGGCCGCGATCGTGTCCGCGTCTACGGTATCGAGGGACGGCCCGCGACGGAGTTTTTGAAAGTCTCGATCAGCTATTCCGCTGGGTTTAAGGCGGTCGGCACGTTGGTCTATTCCTGGCCGGACGCTTACGACAAAGCGCTGGCTGCAGATCGAATTCTGCGCCGCCGGCTCGATCGGATGGGACTGAAGTTCGAACAGGTATTGACTGAGTTTGTGGGCGTGAGTGCGACGCATGGTCCACTCGCCGACCCGCCGGGTCCCGACATTCCCGAGGTACAGTTGCGCGTCGGTGTGCGTGGCCAGGACCGCGGGGCTGTCGAGAGATTCACGAAAGAGATCGCTCCTTTGATCCTGACTGGTCCACCGGCGGTAACTGGTTTTGCCGGAGGCCGTCCGAAGGTGGAAGAGATTGTTGCCTACTGGCCGGCGCTGATTCCGAAAGAAGAGATCAATCCCGTGGTTGAGGTGCTCGAGACGTGAAAGTACAACTGGTAAAACTGGCCCATGCGCGTTCGGGTGACAAGGGCGACACGGCAAACATTGGATTGATTGCGCTGCATGATGAGTTGTATCCGGTCCTCGTGCGCGAGGTTACGGCTGAGCGGGTCAAGCAACACTTCAAGGGGATCTGTCATGGGGAAGTGGAGAGGTTTGAGTTGCCGAATCTTGGCGCGCTCAATTTTCTGCTGCACGAGAGTCTTGGTGGCGGTGGGACGTTGTCGTTGATGACTGACGCGCAGGGAAAGACTTTCTCGACCGCGTTGCTCCGGATGCAGATCGAGATAACCGACCAGGAAGCCGCGGACGCGGATCTTCACCTATAAAAATGGCCGACGAACAGGTAGTCCTTTATTCAGTTGAAGGCGCGGTGGCGCGCGTCACGCTCAATCGTCCTGAGAAGCGAAACGCGTTGAACGATGCTGTCATCGCCGGCATCAAGCAGGGACTGAAGAAGGCGGCGGAAGATGAACGCGTCAGAGTAGCACTGATTTCGGGTGCGGGTAAGGACTTCTGTTCGGGCGCCGATCTTTCAGCGCTTCAGAAGATCGCCGGCGCCTCCGTCGCTGAAAACTCGGAAGACGCGCGCACGTTGCTCGAACTGTTTTTGTTGATCCGGCAACTGCCGATTCCGATCGTGGCTGCAGTGACGGGTCGAGCACTCGCCGGCGGCTGTGGACTGGCAACGGCGTGCGATCTCGTGCTCGCGTCTAAGTCGGCGCGTTTTGGTTATCCGGAGGTGAAGATTGGTTTTGTTCCCGCGATGGTGATGGCGATTCTGCGTCGCAACGTTTCGGAGAAACGCGCGTTCGAGCTGCTCACGCGCGGCGCGGAGATCGGCACGGAGATGGCGTGGGAGTTTGGCCTCGTGAACCGCATCTTTCCTGATGAGAGCTTCGCGGAAGACGTGACGCGTTATGTAAGTGAGTTTGAAACAATGAGCCGTTCGGCGATGTCGTTGACGAAGACGTTGCTATATCAGATGGACGGAATGTCGTTTCCCGAGGCGCTGGAAACCGGAGCGGACGTGAACGTCATCGCGCGGCTTACGGACGACTGCCAGCAGAGCATCGCAAAGTTCCTCCAAAAGAGTTAAGCCACAAAAAGGCACAAAAACCACAAAATACGATTAGTTCCGGTGACGTTCTAATCTCGAACTAATTTTTGTTGTTTTTGTGCCTTTTTGTGGCTGAAATCCGCGTTATTCATTGGGCCGATGAGAAGCCCAGGAGGATTCCCCAGTGAAGATCAACGCCAAGTACGTTGTTTTTTCCCTTATCACAATCGCAAGTCTCTACGTCCTTTACCACAACGAACGCTTTATCATCGATTCAGCACATCCCGCGTGGCAGCGTTACGAAGCTTTCAAATGGTGGTTACTGCCGCACGCCGTGTTCGGCGCGATCGTGCTGCTGTTTGCGCCTTTACAGTTTTCCGACCGGCTGCGAAAGCGATTTACGAAGGCACATCGTGTCATGGGCCGGCTCTACGTGCTCGGGTGCTTCGTGCTGGCACCACTCGGCGCGTACATTCAGTATTACCAGGAACGCACGGGAATGCCGCGCTCGTTCACCATTCTCGCAATGGTAGACGCCGCGATGCTCATGAGCGCTACCGCTCTCGCTTTTCTCTTTGCTTTCAAGCGCAAGATCGCTTTGCATCGCCAATGGGCCGTGCGCAGCTACGCCATCGCACTGGTCTTCATCGCAGGCCGCTTCGTGCTGGGAGTCACCGGCTGGGAAACTCTCGGAGTCGAGATAGTCCAGGCAATCATCTGGTCCTGCCTGGCGTTCTCAGTGCTGCTTGGTGACGTTGCGATTCACTGGCGAGAAATCTGCGCGGCGTTTTCGACGCGCGCTAACTCAACGGTTCGAACCAACGAGACTGTGGCCCCGCGCATAGCACGCGCAGCTTAACATCAACGTGGGGAGCTGCCTGTTTTACGATGTCGAGGCAGCTCTCCTGATCTCATCAGCGCCTCCTGCCGGAATAGGTTGAAGACCGACTCAGCCATTT
>JAICQI010000532.1 GCA_025937955.1 Pyrinomonadaceae bacterium | reverse complement strand
GTTCTGATTGCATAACCTTGTTACCCGGTGATCATTCTTCGGCTCTGCCTCAAAAGTCCAAAATCATCTTGGATCGGGTCAGTACAGGGAGCGTTAGCGACCAGGTCAGTGATCAGCATGCGATATTTCCTAACAATTCTTGATCCTCATCGTTTTGACCAGGTCGCTACCGCTCCCTGTACTGACCCGATCCAAGTACGATTCCTGCTTTTGAGGCAAGCCTCATTCTTCCTAATTTGAGCAGCGTGCATCGATGATCATCCGCGCCTTGCGCTCGAACTCCGCGGCCCACTCTGCCGCCGGACGATCGCGCTCCGCATTTCGCGAAGCTGCGAAGACTCGCGTGATTGTTTTGTTTTGTTTCTCGGCGTCGAGCAGACGCTGAAGTCCGTCCGCCAGCAGCTTACGACCACCTTCGCTGACATTCGTATCGCCAACACTTTTCGCATTCGCAGTACAGCGTCCGCCACTCACCGTGATCGGCTCTTTCTTACGCCAACCATCGAGCCGCGCCTTTTTTTCACTGGAACTCGAGAACCCAAAAGTCGATCCCATGTCGCCAACGTAAAAAACCGCCTGTCCCGGCTCGCAGACTCGAGTGTTGCCGTTCTTCTTTGATTTCAGACATGCGATCTTATGGTTGTCGGTTTTGGTGTCGCCATGATCGATGAACGCAAGCCACAATTTAAACGCGTCAACCTCAGCCCGCGCGGGGCCACCGTTCTGCGATATTTTTTGGAGTGTCTCAGCCAGCGACGCTGAATCCTTGTTGTTACACTTCACATCGATTCCTCGCGCCAACGACAGCTCGACACCCGCGGCCGGTTGAAAAGGCGAAAAACTCGCACCCTGAAACCCCCTGGTCAGGCTCTTCTCGCAGTCCGGACAACGAACATCCGCGACCCATTCATCATCAGCAAAAAAGCCCAGCGCCTTCGAGAAGCGCGACGATAGAAACTCACCGTAAATCTCGCCGTTCCGCTTGTCAGGCGACTGTCCTTTAAAATGGGGCTTGATTTTGTAGCGGATCAGGGTGCCGTCTTCGTCAGTCACGCCCTGCACCGAACAATGAAATTTGGGCGTAGTGCCGGCGCCGGGAGATTCATCCTTGTTGGCAACACAGTTGATTGGCTTGGCCACGCCGTTGGCATCGACCGGCGGCGCACCCGGGCGCGGGCCCCTGGCCGGATTGTAGCCAAGTACCGGGTCGTACCCGGGGTCGGGCGTGCGATAAACAATGGCGGTCTGCTCCGCGCGCGAGCGCTCCTCGGCGGTAAAGCAGGCCTGTTGTTGCGCCCCGGCGGGCCAGGCGATAACGAGTGCTGCGAAGAGAATCGATAGCAGCGGGAGACATTCCCGGAACGGATTCTGATGCATGGAGTGTTACCTTAAAGTTTCGATTGAACTGACCGGGGCTTAAGATAGCATAGCGAAGCCGTTGGCGCATTTTAAGATGGAGGCAACATGAAAGAGAGCAAAGTCCTGAAGCGCGTATCGTATGTAGCTGCCGTAATCGGTCTCGCCGTGATCTGCATGGCAGTTGTGAAGACCACTGGACAAGAGGGAAACAGTGGCGATGGTGCTGCGGGAGAGCAATGGGAGTACCTTGCCGTGGCCGGCCCGAGTAACACTAACTTTATCCCGACGACTACGCCGCGCATGCGCAAGGAGCCCAACAGCGGCTTCGGACGAGAAGCATTCGTACTCGAGCAACACCTGGACAAACTGGGTGCAAACGGATGGGAGCTAATCACTGTCACGGGTGCGGAGAAAGATCCTGTGTTCTATTTCAAACGCCGCAAGCGTGGTTCACATCGTGAATAGCGCTTCACATCAGGTGGTCAGTATCGATCTCGGAGGTATCGGCATCCTTGCGGTGAACCGGTTCCTTTACGCGCTGCTCACGAACTGGTGACAGCAAGTTTGTCGTCCCTTCAGTCACGGAGGCATTGACGGGCCGTGGTGGCAGAGCGCTGGTAACTGCCGGGTTAACAAACGCGGGCTGAGTAGTCGTCACACTCTTCGTGATTTTTGGATTCAAGGTACGGTGTAGTTGCCAGAGTCCATGAAGCAACATGAAGATGCCGTAAGTCGCGAATGGAAGTCCGATCCAGAACAGTGGGCCGTAAATCCCTCCCCGCACTACAAAGACAGGCACGACTGTGAGCAGCGCCGATAACAACGCTACCATGCCGACGAAGATGTTGTGATAACTTCCGCGCGCGCTTCTCGTGAGACGCAGCACTTCCAATTCCGGAACATCGACTACAAGCGGCGCTCCACACCTGCGGCAGAAGTGAGACTCATCCGTTACCTGCAAACCGCACGAGCGACAGGCGGACATGGCGAGACGCTCGCTCGCCAGAGCTACAATGGCTTCCGCTTCGCGGGCCAGTGTTTGCCGGTCGCCTTTCGTCATGCACATGTAGCTTTTGACTTCGTAGTTGAACGTGGCCAGGACTGAGGCGTCGTTTGTTTGCTTAAGCGCGACGTTCAGGTTCGTTGGGTAATCAAGAACATTGATTGAGCAGTCCAACTTGGCCGCGCCCTGCTTTCCGCGCTTCGCGTAAAGCGGCTGCTCTTCGATGATCTTATAGCCAACTTTCCGAAGCGCCTCGACCAGGCGCGACCGCACGCTGGCGACGTCGCCTGGCATCGCAAGTGTTAAATCGTGATCGCTTACAGTGGTGCCTGAGAGGTATTCAGTGCTCATTATTGGGCAGTACGTTCAGAATGCAGACTTGGTTTCGTTTTAGTTCATCCTCAGATTTACACCCTTCGCCCCGTTAAATCGGTGTCCGTCACTTATTGATTCAAGGTGGCTAAGCGCTCATTCAAACTCCCGCCAAAAAGAATGAGGCAAACCTTATGAGGGTGATGGTAAGTTTAAACCTCGCAGATATAATGACCGCAACTCGCCCGACATTACCACAAAATGTGTACGAGACGCCGAACAATGAGGCCGCCGATCAGACTGAGCCCAGTCAAGAATCTCAACTTCCTACTAATTCTATGCTAAACACTACTGAACTGATCGAGTGATGTTTCGTCAAAACCTGAGCTCAGAGAGTTTCTATGCCAGACACCGCTGGTGGCTGCGCTGGTGTTTCTTTTTTTGTGTGTGGACGTTGCTGGGTGTCTCCTTCGCACTCAGTACTTATCTTGGCGCGCGTCAGGACAACGTCCAGCTATCATGGAAAAGAGTCCTCTCCGGCTACCTCGCTGACTTTTATTTGTGGGGAATGCTGTCGCCACTAATCTTCCTGTTGGCGCGACGATTTGAACTTCGTAAGCATTTTCCACGAAATGTGCTTATTCATCTCGGCGCCAGTGTAGTGCTCTCTGGTTTTGTGATTTCAGCGGCGTCGCCATTAGTTTGGTATTTTGGTTACCCGAACCTCGCGCGCAACCCCACACTCGCAATACTCTGGCGCAACAACGCTTTCAGCCCTTATTACTTCCACCAGGGCCTGACGATTTACTGGACCACCCTGGTCGTTGCTCATGCCCTCTACTACTACCGCGGACTTCGTAAAGGCGAAGCGCAAACAGCAAGACTCACGGCACAGTTGGCCCAGGCGCAACTGCAAGCGCTGAAGATGCAGATCCATCCGCATTTTCTTTTCAACACTCTCAATTCAATTGCTGCACTGCTGCACAAAGACGTCGAAGCCGCGGATAGAATGATCGCCCGGCTGGGAGACTTTCTCAGACTCACCTTGAAAAGCTCAGACGCACAGACTGTTGATTTTGAACAAGAGTTGGAGTTTCTCAAATGTTATCTCGACATCGAACACATCCGTTTTCAGGATCGGCTAACTGTTGACCTGGATATCGATCCGCATGCCCTTAAGGCGACGGTCCCGAATCTGATCCTGCAACCAATTGTGGAAAACGCTGTGAGGCACGGTGTGGCGAGACAAACATCTCGCGGGCACATCACTATCCGTGCTCGCCGCGACGGTGAACGACTAATCATGACAGTCGAGGACAATGGACCGGGACTGAAAGTGAAATCTAATGGTTCGGGAATTGGAATAAGCAACACTCGCGCGCGGCTGGAACAGTTCTATGGCAGCGACTTTAGTTTTCAAATCGCAAACTCAACAGAACGCGGCGCAAGTGTGACATTGGATGTTCCTGCATTGGTGCGGATTGAAGGTGCAGATTAAGGCCTTGATTGTTGACGATGAACCGCTGGCCCGCGATCGGATTCGCGAGATGCTAAAGGAGCATCCCGAGGTTGAAGTAATTGGGGAAGCGAGGAACGGACGGGAAGCAATTGATGCGGTTGCGAATCAAAATCCGGACCTCGTGTTTCTGGATGTACAGATGCCCGACCTCGACGGGTTCGACGTCTTGCAAAAACTCAATGTCGAGCAACTCCCTGTAATCATTTTTGTTACAGCTTATGATCAGCATGCCCTGCGTGCCTTCGATGTACACGCTGTCGACTATCTGACGAAACCGTTCGATCGAAGACGCTTCGCGCAGGCTGTCGATCAGGCTAAGGTTTTTATGAAAGGGACGAAAGAGCCTGACACTGCACGTATCCTTAACATGCTGCAGGAGCTCAGAGCAGGCCCAAGGTATCTGGAGCGGTTCGCTATCAAGAATGGTGAGACGGTCTTCTTTGTGCGCGCTGAAGATGTAGATGCGATTGAAGCTCAGGGCAACTACGTGCGTCTTAGTCTCGCCAACTCTTCCCATTTGCTTCGCGACACGTTGAACAACATCGAATCG
>JAICQI010000884.1 GCA_025937955.1 Pyrinomonadaceae bacterium | reverse complement strand
ATTGGCGGAGTTTACGAAGTGCTTGCGGATATGCAGCAGGCACTCGACCATTATCAGAAGGCACTGAGCAGCTTTCGCTCGCTGAACGACTCTACAAATCAAGCGATTGAATTCAACAGTATCGGCGCCATCCACATTGCGTTGGGAGAGCCACAAAAAGCTCTCGATTATTATGACCAGGCCCTCAAATTATGGCGTGTGATTGGGAATCGGCAGCAAGAGGCAGTTACGGTAACGAGTATCGGACTTGCTTATGCAAAACTGGGCCAGGGCTCCAAGGCCCTTGAACTTTACGAAGCTGCGCTCAAGATCCAACGAGACGTCCGCGACCGACGCTGGGAAGCATTCACCCTGGAAAAGCTCGGTGATCTCTACGCCTCTCAGTCCGAACTTGAAAAGGCATCGGCCAGCTACGAGCAGGCGCTCCAGCTACGAAAAACGCTTGGCGATCGCTGGGGTGAGGCAAGTGTCTTAAACAGCACGGGAATGGTGCAGGCAAAATTGAAGGCGCCGGATAAAGCATTTAAGTTTCACAAACAAGCCCTCAATTTGTATGAGGCCATCGGAGACAAACGGGGACAAGCCCGTGCAATTTACGGACTTGCTCGAGCGGAGCGAGATCGCGGCAACCTCGAGGAGGCACGCAAACAAATCGAGTTGGCCCTGGCTAAGGTTGAAGCTACACGGTCAGACGTTACCAGCCAGAACCTGCGTACCACGTACCTCGCTACAGTGGAGAACTACTACGAATTCTATATCGACCTCCTCATGCAGTTTCACAAGGCGCGGTCAACCGAAGGCTTCGACGCCCTGGCATTGGGGTTAAGTGAACGCGCACGAGCGCGCAGTCTCCTTGATCGACTCGCAGAATCGCATGTTGAGATTCAGCAGGGCGTTGATCCGTCGTTGTTGGAGAAACAGCGATTGCTGGCAGAACAGCTCAATGCAAAGGCCCAACGACGAGTTCAATTGTTTAGCCAGAAGGGCGGCGACGCACAACTTACGGCGCTGAACAATGAACTGAATGATCTGGAATCCCAGTCCGATCAAGTGCAAGCCGCGATCAGAAAAGCCAGCCCGCAGTATGCGGCACTGACTCAACCTGAGCCGCTTGGGTTAAAAGAGATCCAGAAGCAGTTGGATCCGGGCACTGTATTACTGGAGTATTCGTTGGGTGACGAGCGAAGCTACGTCTGGGTAGTTACACAGAACTCAGTCAGAGCTCTCGAGTTGCCAAAACGAGGAGAAATAGAGCCGGTTGCAAAACGGCTGTATCAGACGTTAACTGCGCGCAGTGTCGCTCGATCACTCGAAACACCTGCGCAACGGCAACGGCGCATTGAGGAAGCGGATAGTGAGTTCTCGGAAGTTAACGCCGAGTTGAGCCGCATGATCCTCCTGCCGATTGCTGACGATCTGAGTGCCCGGCGGGTCGTGGTGGTTGCATCTGGCGCTCTTCAGTATGTTCCGTTTGCGGCTTTGTCTGTTCGTGGTCGTCCTCTCATTCTCGATCACGTAGTTGTCAATCTCCCTTCAGCTTCGGCGTTGGCAGTGCAACGAACTGGACTGGCTGGCCGCAAGCTTGCGCCGAGATCCGTTGCCGTAATCGCCGACCCGGTTTTTTCGGCTACAGATCCCCGTATGAAGTCAGTCGCCCGCGCCATTGCGAAGCAGCCATCGTCAACGGCTGAGACTCGAATTATCGAACACGTCGCGGATAAATCGACCGGCGGCGGTCTAAACATTAGACGGTTGCCGTTCACTCGCCAGGAAGCCGAACAGATTCTCGCCGTTGCGCCGCGAGGGGGAAACCTGAAAGCGCTGGACTTTAAAGCGGACCGTGCAATAGCGACCGGGGGAGAATTGAGCAATTATCGCTACGTGCATTTTGCGACGCATGGTTACGTTGACAGTGAGCGTGCTGACTATTCCGCCGTCGTGCTTTCGATGGTCAACGAAGCAGGAGAAGCGAAGGATGGGTTTTTGCGTGTACACGACATCTACAACCTGAAGCTGCCGGCTGAGCTGGTTGTTTTAAGCGCCTGCGAAACAGGCTTAGGCAGGGAATACAAAGGTGAAGGTCTGGTCGGACTTACACAGGGATTCATGTACGCGGGTGCACGGCGTGTCACAGTGAGTTTGTGGAACGTCAATGACCAGGCGACTGCTGATTTGATGGCGCGCTTCTACCGGGGAATGTTGCGCGAGAAGAAATCCCCGGCGGACGCATTGCGTACCGCGCAGATCGAAATGATGCGACTGACAAAATGGCGTTCACCTTATTTCTGGGCCCCGTTTGTTATGCAGGGCGAGTGGCGGTAACGATTACGTAGATGTTATGAAGCAAGACGCCCGAAAGCGTGCGCCCGCGCGGCAATCACGAAACTGATCGGCGTCGGGAAGAAATGATTCTAAAGTCTGTATTTTGTTCCTGCTTCCGTTGCGCTTCCTCAAGCCACT
>JAICQI010000739.1 GCA_025937955.1 Pyrinomonadaceae bacterium | reverse complement strand
CGAATAGCGGAGTTATCTGATTACGGAACTTCTGACCTGGCGGAAGAGGATATCAAAGAGATCACGGCGCTGGGGTTGAAGTACAACCTGCTGACTCGATACACGTCGTTTATTGCGGTGCGTGAAGTTGTTACCAATCCGACTGGATCGGCAGACGATGTGAAGCAACCGTTGCCGTTACCGCTGCACGTGAGTGATCTGGCGGTTGGTGGTGCTGAAGTGGGAAGTGAGCCGGAACTGGTGTGGTTAGTGGTTGGCTCTCTGCTCTTCGCCACGATCATGATCTTGCGAAGGAAACGGTGGTTTGTATGAGCCGATCAAGGATCGTATGGGGCGCACAGTTAGCCGTAGTGCTGCTGTGCGCTCTGGCGCTCAAGTCGTATTACTCGACTGCGACGGCAAACGAGTTGCGCTGGATACTGGCTCCGACGACGGCGATGGTTGAGGTGTTGAGTGGCAGGTCGTTCGCGTTTGAGTCGTACACCGGTTACATGAGCAGCGATCACACGTTCGTGATCGCTGTTCCATGTGCTGGAGTGAACTTTTTGCTCACGGCGTTCTTGATGATCGGCGTTCGACGCTTATGGCGCGATCGGTATCAGGGTGTTAGTTGGAGCTTCCTGCCGATTGCGGCGGTGGTAGCTTATGTTGCAACGCTGATTGCGAACACGACGCGCATTTGTGTCGCACTCGAGATGCAGCGACGCGCAGTTGATGTTAGTTGGCTGACGGATAATCAACTGCACCGGCTCGAAGGAATCGTGATCTATTTCGGGTTCCTGTTATTGCTATTTATGCTGCTCCAGCGAATGAATGCTGCCGAACCTCGAGGGTTGTTGTTATTCCCAGTCCTTATTTACTACGCAACAACTTTGGGAATTCCGCTTTTGAATGGCTCTTACCGGCAGCCTGCGTTCTGGGAACACTTTGCTTTTGTCATCATACTCCCAGCCATACTTGCAGTTTTTGTAGGGGCGGCACTCCGTGGCCGCCCGCGGTTGGGTTTCGTGGGGTGGCCACGGAGGACCACCCCTGCAAAAACTACGAGCTAAGTTGCGTAGCGGTGGACCATGCGGGTGCAGAAATCGGCGTATTTCTACGATGCGTCTATTTCGCCAGCCCGCACCGGAACGCTGGGACGCAGTGATCGATGAGGTTGGATCAGCGCTAATCCGTATCTATAATCTGTGATATCTGTGGCTAAAATACTTTTACTCATCGCACTCTGCCCTTTGTTAATACAAGCGCAGACAAAACCTGACAAAGACTATCTCGTCTACGTCTTGTCGGAAGGGGCGGACAAGATCTCCCTGATTCGCTTTGGACCCGAAGGCGCGCGCGTCGAGCGTCAGATCGATACCGGCGACATGCCCGTCGATATTGATGGACCACACGGTATTGTCGTTTCTCCTGACCGGCAGTTTTATTACGTCTCGATTGCACACGGGCGGCCGTTTGGATCGGTCTGGAAGTACTCTACTAAAAACGATAAGTTCGTTGGGAAATCCGTACTCGGTTACTTTCCGGCGACGATGGATATTTCGCCGGATGGCAGCTTTCTGTTTGTTGTGAATTTCAATCTGCACGGCGACATGACTCCGTCGTCGGTGTCGGTGGTTTCGACACAAACAATGACTGAAGTCGCGCGGATACAAACCTGCACGATGCCGCATGGTTCGCGACTTAATACGCAGGGAACGAAGCAGTACTCGGCCTGCATGATGGACGATATGCTGGTGGAGATCGATACGCGTTCGTTGAAGGCGGCGCGGTATTTTGTTGTGACGAAGGGGCAGGAAAAGGGAGTAGCTGAGCCCACTCATTCAACGCACGGGATGAAAGGCGGCGCCGGGCATGGCTCTGAGGCTCCGAAGCCGGGCGACAACTCGTGCTCGCCTACGTGGGCTGAGCCTTCAGTCGATGGCGCTTCGGTTTTTGTCGCGTGCAATGGCTCGAGTGAGATCGTTGAGGTGAACGCGAGTAGTTGGCAACTCGTCAGGCGCATACCGGCGCGCGCGGGCGTTTACAATCTCGAGATCACTCATGATGGTCAACGATTGATCGCGACGAACAAACGAGATCAGTCAGTGTCGATTTATGATCTGAAGAGTGGAAAGGAATTGGCGCGGCTACCGACTAAACGGAAAGTACTCCACGGCGTGGTTGTCTCGCCTGATGATCGTTATGCGTTCGTGACGGTGGAAGGCGTCGGTTCAGAACCCGGAACGGTCGAAGTCATCGATCTCACTGCCCTCAAAACCGTCGCCACCGTCGACGTCCCCCGAGCCGCCGCCGGCATAGACTTCTACAAAACTGAACAACCGAACAAGCCCTAAAAGAACTGTTTAGAGTTCAGCCTTTAGGCTACTGCTTTGAGCGGGCAAGCTAAAGCTTTGATTCGACATTTGTCGAAATCGCTGTGCGTCGTCCGTCATACTAACGAGCGTGGTTCAACCACGAAGAGGAGAACAAGATGCTCTATGCTTTATTAATTTATGAGAAACCGGAGGACTTTGCGCGCCGAGATTCGTCCGTCGAATCGGAAGCATACGCCGGTGCCTGGCGCGCGTATCACCGCGCCTTGCTCGACGCCGGGATCTTCGTCGGCGGCAAACCACTGGACGCACCCGAAACCGCGACGACGGTGCGGTTGCACGAGCGCAGGCGCGAAATCCAGGATGGGCCGTATTCCAACACGAAGGAGCAATTGGGTGGGTTTACACTGCTTGAGCTGCCTTCGCTCGATGCAGCATTGGAATGGGCGGCAAGATGTCCGGCCGCTTCCTACGGTGCCGTGGAAGTGCGGCCAATTGCCGTCGAATTGGAGCCACGCGTCACCGTTGCAAACTCGAACTGACGAGCTGGCGCACCGCGCCGTCGAAGCGGTAGCGCGCGAATCTTACGGACGCCTCGTGGCGCTGCTCGCAACGCGCACGCGCGATGTCGCAGGCGCTGAAGACGCGTTGGCCGATGCGTTGGTGGCCGCATTGACGACGTGGCCTCGCGCCGGTATTCCGAAAAATCCGCAAGGCTGGCTCTTAACCGCTGCGCGCAACCGTCTTGTGGATCATGCGCGACATCAGCAGGTACAGGAACACAGCACTCCGACTTTAAAACTCATGACGCGCGAGTTTGATGAGACGGCAGATCCCGATAGGTGGCCCGACGAGCGTCTGAAGCTTCTGTTCGTGTGTGCGCATCCTGCCATCGATCCCAACATACACACGCCGCTCATGTTGCAAACAGTCCTTGGGCTCGATGCGGTGGCCATTGGACGGGCCTTACTCGTCGCGCCGAAGACGATCGG
>JAICQI010000628.1 GCA_025937955.1 Pyrinomonadaceae bacterium | reverse complement strand
TTTCCAGGCGCTCGCGGGTTTGATCGATCATCTCGCGCGAGCCGCAGATTAACGCAACGGGTGAAGGTAGATTTGGGAGTACGTGGTCCAACAGCGACTGAACGTAGCCTGTTGGTCCAGACCAGTCGTGACCGTCGGGCCGTGAGATGACCTGGCGCAGCTCAACCCCGGCCACTTCCCACGTTTCAGTCTCGTCGCGATAACAGAAGTCATCAGGAGTACGCGCGCCGTAAAGCACGACCAGTTGTCCAAACTCACGTTTGCGTTTCAACACGTGACGCAAAGCCGATCGCAACGGTGCGACTCCCGTTCCCATTGCTACAAAAACCAGATCACGTCCCGTCATCCTGTCGAGGCTGAACCCGTGTCCGGCAATCCCGGCGAGCTCGATCTCCTCACCAACGCACATGTCGTAGATCACGTTGCTCGCCCCTGCTTTCTGCTTCACGAGCACTTCCAAATCTCGATCCTCAGGCGCACTCGCGAAAGCAAAGTAAGCTGGATCCTGACCTTTAACACGCAGGATCGCGACCTGCCCGGGCGTGAAATCGATCGACTTGTTGGCGCGAAGGTCGAATGAGCGCGTGATTCGCGCCTGATCGCGAACCCCCGTAATCACCAGGGTTTGAGGTTCCATTGATCCGCAGTGTAGCAAATCGGTCTTCCGTTTCTCACGGTGAGTGTTTACAATTCCCGCGCACATGAGGTACCGCCATTTCGCAGCCACGTTGCTTATCGCGCTCTGCGCCCTATCTGTTCAGGCGCAGTCAGGGCGCCGGCGAACAACACCACCTCCTGCCGCTCCGATCCCAACGCCAAGTCCCGAGCCCACGCCCACGCCGAAAAAGGAAGATAGAGACGATGAGCTGGGGTTCCTTTTGGGGGCCGATCGCTACTCTTCCAACGCCAATCTTCCTTTTAGTTACTACGATGCGGTCTTGCGTGGTTGTGGCGACCGCCTGCGAGCAGGTTCCTCGGCGATCGTGGATGTGGCAGGCAAGGATTTAAGCCGAGGAGATGCGATCAAAAAAGCAAAGGCGGAAACAAAGTCATACGTGGTCTACATGACACTGTCATACGACACTGCCGGCCGACGGGCTGACGAGGTTCTGCTCGAGTATATTGTGTTCGCTCCGGTTACTGCGAAGATAGTAACCAGCGGAAGAAGTTATATGACCGGGCGGCGCGCAGGACCTGTCGTGGTTCAACCACCAAGGACTCGCGACGGGGTATTCTATCCTGAAGAGACATTGAGACGAATGGGTGAAGAGGCCGGTGAGAGGATCCTCAAAGCGATGCACCTTAACGCGCCAGTGCCCAATAAACAATCCGCCATCTAATCCGCGTAAATCCGCGGCTTACTCCTCATACAGCTTTTCAATCACATCGCGATACTTCTGATCGATAACTCTACGCTTCACTTTCAATGTAGGCGTAAGCTCGCCGCTTTCGATCGTGAACTCATTCTCCAGCAACGCCACTTTCTTAATCTTTTCATACTTCGCCAGGTTTGGCGTCAACCCATCGATCTGTCGCTGCATGAGATCGATGATGCGCGGGTGCTCGCACATCTCACTGCGGCTCTTTACTTCGATCCCTTTCAACTTGCAGTACGACTCGAGCTGTTCCCAAACCGGTACGATCAACGCCGCCGGAAACTTCCGCTCCGCGCCGATCAACACCACCTGATTCACGAATCGAGATCCTTTGATCGCCTGTTCGATGGGTTGCGGTGAGATGTACTTGCCACCCGAAGTCTTGAACAGTTCTTTCTTCCGATCGGTGATGCGCAGGAAGCCATCCTCGTCGATCGTGCCGATGTCGCCCGTTTTAAACCAACCATCGCTGGTGAACACGGCGCGCGTCTCTTCCGGCTTGTTGTAATAACCGCGCATTACATTTGGACCACGCACTTCGATCTCGCCGTCCTCCGCGATGCGAATCTCGACGTTGGAAATTGCCTTGCCTACCGTGCCAACACGATTGTCTTCGAGAGTGCCGGCGGTGATAACCGGCGACGTCTCCGTCAGTCCATAACCCTGCACGATCGGAACTCCTGCGCCGATGTAGATGTACGTCAGATCTTCCGGCAACGCAGCGCCACCGGATATTAACAATCGCATCCTGCCGCCAAATGCGTTCTGCCACTTCGAGAAAACGAGCTTGGAAGCAATCGCGTGTTTTAGTTTGAGAAATGTTGGAACGGGTTCGTGCGCGGTCACGTGCTGTGCATATTCACGCGCGACGGAAACGGACCACGCCAGCAGCAGCGCGCTCAAGCGTCCGCCTTCAGCAGCACGCTCTTGAATTCGCGCGTAAATCTTCTCAAAGATACGCGGCACGCCAACCAGCACTGTCGGACGCACCTCGCGCAAGTTTGGTCCAACCGTTTGCAACGACTCGGCAAAGTAGACGGCCATGCCGCGGTGCAAATACATGTACATCGCCTGGCGCTCGAAAACATGAGACAACGGCAACACCGACAACGCTGTGTCCTGCTCTCCGAAAGAAAGATGCCCGGATGAATCGATCAGGTTTGAGACCAGGTTCGAGTGCGCGAGCATCACGCCTTTTGGTTCGCCGGTCGTGCCCGAAGTGTAGATGATGGTCGCCAGATCCTCGGGTGTGATTTGTGCCGCGATGCGATCGACGTAGCCGGGTTCGCGTTGCTCGAGCTCGCGACCTTTTTCCTCGACTTGGGCCAACGTCAACCCGTCATCACCTGAAACTCCTTCGGCGTCGAAGAAGATGACGTGCTTGACTGCGGGACACTCGCCTAGTGCCTCCTGCAGCTCGACAAACTTTTCGCGATTGGCAAGAAAGAGAACTGAGGCGCCGGAGTCGTTAAGAATGTAGCGGACCTGAGGCGGCGTTAACGTCGGATAAATCGGAACGTCGACCGTGCCAGCGAAAATCGAGCCGGCGTCGGTCAGAGTCCACTCGACGCGGCTCTCAGAAAGCAATGCGACGCGATCGCCAGGATGCACTCCGAGCGCGTGCAGCCCGCCGGCAATGCGCTTCGCGCGCTCCAGCATCTCGTCAGACGAGATCGGAATCCAGCGACCACCGCTTTTGTAATTCAACGTGTCCGGACGTTTGTGCCTGCGAGCAACCAGGTTGAAGACATCGACGAGGGTGGCGGGTTGGTCCACAGTGCTGTGACGGCGAACCGGAGCGCTCGCCTGTAGATCCGTGTACTCAATTGCACGGTTCAAGGCGTCTTCACTCCGTTCAAAAATATGTCCAGCACCTGGTCGGCCATCGGCGCCAATTTGTAGCGGCGTTTGGAGAGGATCCAGTTGGTAGCCATTTCGTCCAGCGCTCCGAAAAGGACCTTCGCGACGACCCTGGCGTTGAGATCTTTGCGAAAAATGCCTGCCCGTTGTCCTTCCTCGAAAGTAGAACCGATCAAAGCGAGATACTCGGCAAAACCGGCGGCTGAAAACTCCTCCATAAACTTGGTGGAGCCGCGCAGCTCGACCTGGAAGACCACCGCAAGGTCGCGATCGGCGCCTAATCTTTCCAGATGCAAAAGCGCGATCTGGCGCAGCTTCTCTTTCGGGTCCGCAACGTTTTCAATCTGTTTTCGCGCGGCGCCGAGGGCGTCTTCGACGCTGCGATCGAAGATGGAATGGAGTATATCTTCCTTGCTCTTGAAGTAAAGATAGACAGTGCCGTCAGCAACCCCGGCCTCGCGAGCGATATCGGCGACTTTCGAGTTGAAGTAGCCGTTGTGCGCGAAGACACTGATAGCGGCGCGCAAAATCGCTTCGCGCTTATCGCCTCCGGCCACGCGGGCACCATTGAGTGAACGAGCAGAGCGCATCGAACTGAATGATGCCTCACTCATTTTTGTTTCGCAACATTGGGCCGCAAGAAGCACAAAACTTTTACACAGCGCGCCTCCCTGGAGTGCGGTGCCCTGGCACCGCTTTGGCCAAAGCGGTAGCAAGCTACCGCACTCCAAAGAGGTTACCGGCGTGGCTCTAAGAGACCGGATTCGAAGTCGCGTGTATCCACGTTTCTCACCCTGAGT
>JAICQI010000881.1 GCA_025937955.1 Pyrinomonadaceae bacterium | reverse complement strand
TGATAAGTCGATGGCCTTCGATGCCGCGCATAAAAACGCCGCAGGCGCCGTTCTGTCTCGAAAAATTAAGTTCTGCCAGGGATTCGTTGATATCGAGCAGGGGCAAAACACAGATCCAACGCAACCGTCCTCGACCTTGCCGATAGATGTCGGCTAACCAGCGATTGTAGCCCTTGCAAATAGCGATTTCCCATTCGGGCTTATCGGTGATTTGCTCGATGAAAATAGTCGGATAAAGCACCTGAACATCGATCCCTAACTCATCCATGTGATCGAGCCGAGCCTGAACGTTTTCCATCTCGCGTGTCTCACGCGCCGTCCGCATATCACGGCCGGTTCGCGAGGAAACCTCCGCCATCTCCTGCGCCGTCATCACGATACGCACCAGGCCCCGTATCTTCCCATCGATAAACCAGTATTCCCCAGCGTTTTCGCCCCGAGGGCGGACTATGATCGGTCTATATTTTTGGTCGGCCGACTCCATGAAGTCCCAAGTATGTTCTGACTCAACAACATGAGCATCAGAATCGATCGTGGGCATAAGAAATACCTCGTCTCTGATTAGGACCTTTAACCTCTAGTCGCCAGAAAACTCGGCAGGATCTTAATGAATGCCCGCTCCCTAATCTTTATATTGCCAAACGACTATCACTTAGATGCACCCTTATTCTTTGATTTACATGGAGTCAAGAAACAACCAGACCTAACAGCAAACCGCAAATGCTTCTCAAGGGGGCTACGTCCAATGAATCGATAACCCCGTTGACGTGAGATGCAAAACGAGATTTTAGTGGCGAGTTCGATAGCGAATCTGCAGCGCATGTTAAGCGAGCTATTTCGAGCGAGGGTGCTCTTCTGCATTCTTCAGAAGAAGAATGATAGAGCGTCGAAGAAGGGCGATGGCGAGTTTTCTCAGACGCAAATTGGATCCGCCATTTGACGGCCTACGTCAGACTGTTTCATTCGGTGATTGAGAGATAGTTTTCGGCAAGAGCACTGCTAGAGGTACTTCCAAGCCTTGTCAGTCTCGAGGCTAGGGGTGGCATGTTAATCGCCTTCAAGTTTGCGTCGGCTTGTTCTCTTGCTGTCGAGGAACAACAAACGTGAGCAATAAAAAAACAGTAATTGGAGAGTTTGCTAACTTTCGGGAGCGACTCCCTGGCATTCTGAAGGCAATCTTTGTCGGTCTTCCGGCAGGATATGTATTTGACCTGCTAGACACACCTATTCCGTGGATGATTGGACCGATGGTCGCTGTTGCAACGTTGAACTTGATCGGTGTGCGTATGCACTCGCCTCCATATGCGCGTCATTTGGGTCAGGTAATTCTCGGTTCAGGAGTGTCGCTCTACTTTACGCCGACGGTCGTCGCTGCGCTGGCGGGTAACTTTCCCGCGATCGTTGCCGCGACAGTAACGGTTTTCTTGATAGGCGCGCTCGGCGCATTGATGCTGAGCCAGGTTTCCGGAGTTGAACGAAAATCAACCTTCTTCGCTTCAATTCCAGGCGGCGCCATGGCCATGGCGGTGTTGGCCGAGCGCTACGGGGCTCAGATCGCGCCCGTCGCGGTCGCGCATAGCCTGCGCGTTTCGCTCGTTGTTATTCTGATCCCGTTTGCGCTCACTTACGGAGGAATTCCCTTGGAAGCGTCTGCGTACCGCCCGGTTCTGCCGCTTAATTTCGCGATCCTATTACCGTGGTTGTCATTTAGCTTTATCTTGGGGGAAGTTTCGGAGCGCGTGCGATTTCATAACGGCTGCTTGTTGATGCCGATTTTTTTCGGTGCTGCGCTCACGGTAAGCGGTATCGAGCTTTCGGCGGTGCCGCACCGGTTGATGGATTTCGCCCAACTCATGTTTGGCCTCGTGCTAGGCGCCCGTTACGAACGTGCGTTCTTCGCTCGCTATCGCATGTTTATACCTTTTGCTTTACTCAACTCCTTTTTCATTCTCATCGCCTCTGTCCTCGCCGCCGGGGTCCTCGCCTGGGCGTTCAGCTTACCGATCGCAACCATGATCATTGCCATGTCTCCCGGGGGTTTGGCAGAGATGACGATAACAGCGCAAGCCCTGCAGATCAGTGTTCCTTTAGTGGTTGCCTTTCACCTATTTCGCGTGGTGATGGTTAATATGGGAACACAGTATCTATACTCATGCGCCGCATGGATGTTCAATCACAAACGTTGGAAATTGGGTTGATGGCACGACCGAGAGATTTCGGATAGGCGGATTGACTGCTCAGTTACTCGGGTGCGTTGTTCCAGAGCGGCCGAAGGGGACCTTACCTTCCCTGTAATCTCGAGACTGCGGCAACAGTTTTGGTTCTCCGCCGTCGTATTGGGTGCTGACGAGAGGTGATTTCACGTCCTTGGATCTTAGCTTTCTTCCAAAGGACCAAGCCTTGCCGAAGATAATCAGGTGAGAACTTCAATGTTTCACAGATGCTTTCGAACGAGAAGAACCAGTCGCTGTCCTTATCCCATAACCAGTCCTCCACC
>JAICQI010000812.1 GCA_025937955.1 Pyrinomonadaceae bacterium | reverse complement strand
GACTCCTTTCGAGCCGAAAGGTATCAGCAACGGGAAAAGTGTTTACCATGTCTCCGAACATGTGTTTAGGATGTCTCCGGTCTATACATCTTCCTGACTTGTTCTATTTAATATTGACTTGTTCTATTTGAACTGACTTGCTCTATTGAATTGATTTGCGCGAACCAAATTCCGCGAACAATATAGATCATTTGGACGTTCCGGTTGTTAGTTTCGTAGTAACTATGGGCCAGCGTGAGTCAATCTTTCTTGAAGCCGAATGGCAATCACAAAGGAGCGCCCAGCGCCGGATTATCAAATTTATGCTGCTGATTGTCTTAATCTTTTTATTGTTGCTGATCGTCTTGTGGTTTTGGACGACTCAGCCGCTATTCAGTAGTCCGGTGCCGAGCTCAGAACGGACGGTCGAGGCGACTCGTCTCGAAGCGCACGTCCGCAAACTTTCTGTTGAGCTAACTCCGCGTGATGAAAGCCATATCGAGAATCTCGATCACGCTGCTGCTTATATCAAAAATGAGTTCAGCCAAACGACCGCTTCTGTTTCAGAGCAGCCATATCGTGTTCAGGGCATGTCGTATCGCAACGTAATTGCTGAATTTGGACCAGACTCACAAGAGCGAATCGTTGTAGGCGCACACTACGATACGGCCGGACCATTGCCGGGCGCCGACGATAACGCCAGTGGCGTAGCTGGATTGATAGAGCTCGCACGACTGCTTGCGCGGCGACCTCCGCTGTTGCGAGTGGAACTCGTTGCTTATTCTCTGGAAGAGCCGCCCTATTTTCGCACCAGCGGCATGGGCAGTTCGGTTCATGCAGAATATCTCCGCAAACAGAACATCCGCGTACGAGCGATGTTTAGCCTGGAAATGATCGGTTACTTTAGCGACACGCCTAACAGCCAGCGGTTCCCGGTGCCGTTCTTAAGTGCTTTTTATCCTTCGACCGGAAACTACATCGGTGTAGTTGGACGGCTTAGTGACTGGTCGTTGGTGCGGCGGACGAAGGCTTCGATGCTTAAAGCGTCCCCGCTCCCCGTTTATTCCATCAACGCGCCCAGCTTTGTGCCGGGCGTTGACTTCTCTGACCAACTAAACTACTGGCGCGCCGGCTACAGCGCAGCGATGATTACTGACACGGCGTTCTATCGTAATGTCAATTACCACACTGCTCAGGACACAGCCGAGAAGCTCGATTACAAACG
This sequence comes from Pyrinomonadaceae bacterium, assembly GCA_025937955.1. Classification (GTDB taxonomy): domain Bacteria; phylum Acidobacteriota; class Blastocatellia; order Pyrinomonadales; family Pyrinomonadaceae; genus PSRF01. Next base: position 1,701 of record JAICQI010000812.1, on the reverse strand, counting down.
TATGGCGTTGGTGGTCGAAGGAGTTTATGCGGCCGTAACTGACTTGGCGGAACAGCAGTAGAAAAGCCTGCGAGGAGTGCTCTCGATTGCATGTATCGGCTCAAGATTCGCCGCCCACAACAGCGCTCGATCTAACTTCCGCTTTTTACGCCGCCGGCACTCTCCGAGAGGGTGCGATACTCAGAGTGGCAATCACGGAGCGGATCAAGACAACGATTTCCAACCTATGGTTCCTTGAAGTTGAATATGGTGCGGACTCTTCGCCCGAGCTCCCCAAACGCCTTTTATTGAAATGGCCCGTCGAGCAGTCACCAGCGCCGGAGCGGGGTGAGCCAGAGCTCATCTTCTACCGGGAGCTCGCGCCGGCATTGCCATCTCCTCCGATGGCCCAATGTCTTGCTACCGCTCCACTCACCAGTAAACAGCAATGGCTAATTCTTGAAGATCTGCGTTCAACTCACACGAACCCGCCCTGGCCCGACCGTCCAACTGATATAGAGGTGTACGAGGCGAGCGCAGTCCTGGCACGTCTTCATGCGGGTTGGTGGGAAGCGCCGGAACTCGGCTCGACGCTCGGGACTCTGCACACGGAAACGAGCCTCCGCACGATGGTTTACGGTTTCAGGGATCACTTACCTGGTTTCTTTAACGATCTCGGGGATAATCTTCCGCCCACTGACCGCGTGTTACTCGAAGACGTCTTCAATTCTTCGCTTGCGCCATGGCTCCGTCTGCTCGAGCGACGAGCCCTCACAGTCATTCACGGCGATGCTCATCCATGGAATTTTCTGTTTTCTCGATCGGGGCAGGGAATACCGTATCTTATCGACTGGCAGCTTTGGCATCCGGACGTAGGGCCGAAGGATCTCGCCTTTATGATCGGGTTGCACTGGGACCGCACTGCGCGAGCGAAACTCGAGCTTCCTTTGCTTCACTTCTATCACCAGGAACTAATCGGTGCGGGCGTCAACAACTACTCGTTCGACGATCTATTTCTGGACTATCGACGTTGTCTGGTGCGGAACCTGACGTTCCCGATCATCCTCTGGGCGCACGGTGACCCGCGCGAATCCTGGCGTCATCGTCTCGACTACGCTCTCGCAGCCTACCGCGATCACGATGCCGCAGAACTCTTGTAGCGCTTTAGCGAAGTAGGAGTAACACAGATGACGCGGATTTCATCTGCTCGCATCCGCGTCAATCTGTGGCAACTGTTCTTCTTACTGCGCCGCCTTCTTACGTTGGAGCACGTTGCATGCTTCCACAACAGTAGTCGGATCGATGGCGACGTTTCCTTCGTCGATGTGGCGAATGATTCCTTCTTTATCGATCAGGAAGGTAGCGCGATTTCCAAAGCCTTGCTCCTCGTTAAAGACGCCATACGCCTTGACGACGGTGCGTTTGAAATCGCTGAGTAGCGGAAATGTAATCTCAATCTGTTTTGCAAATTCGCGGTTGGCGGGAACACTGTCAACACTCAAGCCGAAAACCTGAGTCTCGTTGTTTTCGAATTTGGCGATATCAGCCTGATACGCCTTCAATTCCTTCGTTCAACCACCCGTGAACGCCAGCACATAAATTGCCAGCACGACATTTTTCTTTCCTCTGAAATCGCTCAGCTTGTATTGCTTTCCGTCGGTTGCGCGAAGCGTGAAATCAGGAGCAGGGTCACCGACCTTGAGGTGTGTTTTGACTGGCGGT
>JAICQI010000068.1 GCA_025937955.1 Pyrinomonadaceae bacterium | reverse complement strand
GTTTGGCGGCGGCCGCGTTTTCAACTCGCCGCTCGCTGAAGCAAACATCGTCGGGCGCGCTATCGGCATGGCCACGCGCGGGCTCAAGCCTGTCGCCGAGATCCAGTTCTTTGATTACATCTGGCCCGCGATGCACCAGATTCGCAACGAGCTGGCAGTGATGCGCTGGCGATCCGCAAACGACTGGAAATCGCCGGCAGTGCTGCGCGTGCCGGTTGGTGGTTATCTGAAAGGTGGCGCTGTTTATCACTCGCAATCGGGCGTATCCACGTTCACGCAGATTCCCGGGCTGCGCGTGATCTATCCGTCGAATGCGCTCGATGCGAACGGCCTGTTGCGCACTGCGATTCGTTGTGACGATCCGGTGCTGTTTCTGGAACACAAGCATCTCTATCGACAGGCTTACAACAAGTCGCAGTATCCCGGCGAAGACTTCATGATTCCTTTCGGCAAGGCGAAGAAGGTCCGTGAAGGCAAGGACATTTCGATCATCACCTACGGTGCGCTGGTCCAACGTTCACTGGTGGCGGCGAAACAGGTGGAGCAGGAAGGTATCAGTGTTGAGATTATCGATCTTCGCAGTCTCGTTCCGTTTGATTGGAAAGCGATTGAGGAAACCGTGAAGAAGACCAATCGCGTGATCGTCGCACACGAAGACTCGCTCTCGTTTGGTTACGGCGCCGAGATCGCCGCGCGCATCACCGATGAGCTTTTTGAGTATCTCGATGCGCCGGTGAAGCGCGTCTGCGCGCTGGATACTTTCGTCGGGTACGCACCGCTGCTCGAAGATGCGATCCTGCCGCAAGTCGCGGATGTGGCGAAGGCAATTACGGAATTGAAAGCATATTAGCCGCAGATGGACGCCGATAAACGCTGATTCTGGTTTTATCGGGGTTTATCGGCGGTCCATCTGCGGCTAAGTCGTACAGTCCTGTATCGTTCTGTTTCGGTAAATTTTCCCAAATTCTCGTATTTACTCACTATCTCCGGTTGGCATAACGCTTGCGAATTAACAAGTTATAAGTGCGCCTGTGCGCGTCTCCCCGACATTAGTTCCCCCGCGTCGACATTAATCGCGATTAATTAAACACAAGGGAGGTACAACTGATGAGCAAGCACGTTTGGAGCGTTTTGGGAGCGGCGATTCTGACTCTCGCGATCTGCGCCATCGCTCTCGCACAAACGACTACCACAACCGTTCAAAAGACGACGGTGCAAAACCCCGATGGCACTTTCACGATCATTGAGTATCCAGTTAAGAAAGAAGTAACTGTTAACCTGACCCCAGTCAACGTGACCGGAGCCACCGGCGTGGCCACCATCCTCCGCGATGATGATGGCACGAGGATCAAACTCAATTTAACGAATGTTCCGGCAGATCTGACTACGATGACGCTTTACGCAGTCGATGATAAAGGCGTAGTTACCGCTCTGGGGCCGGTTGCGATTTCAAATGGCACGGGAACATTAGCTGCGACGACACCGCTATCGAAGTTCATGCTGGTTGCGTCGCCTGAGCCGGCTCTGACGGCGTACGATACGAACACCAAAGTCCTGTTCAGGAGTGCGGTGCCGGAAGGCTTCTCAGTGGTGCCGTTGACAAGTGCGGAAGGTGAAAAGGTCGCGGCAACGACAGCACCAGTAGCCAAGACGACGACAACCACCACTCCCGGAGCAGTGGTTACATCTCCCAGCGGCACCACGATCGTGGTTCCGATGACGGAAACCAAGACCACTTACTCGGCGCCAATGCTCAACATCCCGTCTTACAAAACGGGAGACGACACCAAAATCAAGGTTAACTTCTCCGGTGCTTTGACCGGCGCGCGTGCGAACGTTTTCATCACGCCTCGGAAAGATGGACCCACCGAGATCAAGATGCGTTTCCACGATCTGAAGGAAGCGCCTGCGGACCAGAAGTTCATCCTGTGGGCAGTTACGGCTGACAATAAGTTCACTAAACTGGGCCAGATAGTGAATGCGGCTGGGCGGAATGAAGCGGAAATCAGGTCAGAAACTACGCTGCCAGACTTTGGTTTGGTAGTGACGATGGAAGCTGCAGACGCTGATATGCCGGCAGGACCGGCCGTTGGAACGATTACGATTGTTCCGTGACGACTAAATAGGACCTATCGGAGGACCTATTCTTTGGGGCCGCTCATTTTGAGCGGCCCCTTTTTGTGTGTCAAATCCTTCACAAAAAACTTTCACTCCTACTCCATCTTGCGTTAATATGGCCTGAGGTTACGCGAGAGTAGCCTTCAGGTTTCCCGACTGGCTCTAAACGAGCCCTCATCTTTTACAGCTAACGCGATCCCCTGCCGGTGAACCCCATCACAGGCCGAAGTATCCGTTTTTGCCCCTTGGTGTTAACGACATGACTAAGAGACGCTACCCTCGTTTGTTCCCCTTTGCGCTAGTTCTACTCCTCGCCGCATCCGCGGTTCAGGCACAAGAAAGCCTTCCTGTCCTGGTGAAACGAGTTAAGCCGGCAGTAGTGGCTATTGCGACTTACGACTCCAGCGGCGAGCCGTTGATGACCGGCAGTGGCTTCTTTCTGCGGCCGGGACAGGTCGTGACAAATCTTCACGTCGTGCGCGGCGCGGTTCGGGCTGAGGTCAAAACGCTCGACGGCAAGGGAAGAGTTTTTCCGGTCAACGGCAGCCTCGCGGTCGACGAGGAAGGTGATCTCGCGCTGCTCAGCGTCGAAACACCGACCGAGAGAAGCAGCGAGCTCGCGAGCGAGCTACCTGATGAAGGTGAGCCGATCTTCGTGATCGGTAATCCGCTCAAACTCGAAGGATCGGTAAGTGACGGAATTGTTTCAGCGGTCAGGGAAGTTCCAAACAGTTATCGGATTATCCAGATCACCGCTCCGATCTCGCATGGGAATAGCGGGAGTCCGGTTTTCAATATGAAGGGGCAAGTGCTGGGCGTGGTGACGGTGAAAGTCACAAACGGTCAGAATATCAATCTCGCGCTGGCGGCGGCGCGCGTTGCGGAATTGAAGGCGGGAAAACTTCAGCCGCTGTCTGAGATGGGGGCGAAGAACAAAGGCGACGCGGCGGAAGCGGCGTATCGATCCGGGCTCGATTCGCTTTGGCTTGGTAACTACGACAACGCGGTTGGCTACTTCGAGAACGCTGCTAACAAGAACCCAAGGCGTGCGGAAGCATGGGTGCAGGTCGGGTTCTGCAAAGTGAAACAAGGAAAGAATCAGGAAGCGATTCGCGCTTACCTACAGGCGCTTCAGCTCAAGCCCACGGACGCGGAGATTCACAACAAGCTCGGCGACGCGTATTACTATTCGGGACGGTTCCGTGAGGCGATCGAGTCGTACACGGAAGCTTCGCGACTGCGTCCGGATTGGGCGGAGACTTTCTACAACCTCGCCATAGCCTATTCCGAGAGCGGCAACCCCGGCATGGCCGCCACACAGGCGCGCATACTCCAGCGCCTGGATCAAAAACTCTACGAGAAGTATTTGCGGGAAACGATGTAAGCCACAGATTGCGCGGATCTGTGTAAATCGATTTACACAGATCTGCGTTAATCCGTGCTACCCGGCCTGGCCAGTGAACACGACCTGGTCGATGCTGCGCGGGTTGCCGAGCACCACGAAGCGGATGTTCTTCATGTACTTCTGCGAGACGCGTTGAATGTCGGCGGGCGTCACGGCCGTAAGACGCTCCAGGAAGTCCACCGAGTTTCGCCAACCACCACCAATCAATTCATACTGCGCCAACTCACCCGCCTGCGCGGCATTCGTCTCTTGCCCCAGGTAATACGTCGTCAAATACTGCGCGATCACTGCGTGAATGTCGTCGCTGCTAACCGGTTGGGTTTGTAACCGATTAATCTCACTCAGCATCAACCGTATCGACTGGTTCGCATCAACCGCCGTCACATAAAGCCCACCGACGTTCGCTGCCTGCGTTCGCAAAAACGCATCCGGCGCGTACGAGAGATTTCGCTTAACGCGCACTTCTTCAAACACACGATCGCGCAACAACGAGCTCGCGATGCGCATCGCGTAAATGTCAGGCGACGTAAGCGACGGCGCGCTAAACAAACCCTGCACGTAGTTTGTCGGCAACTCGCGTGGCGTCACTTCAACCGACGATTTATCAAACGCGAGCTGCGGTATCGCTTCAGACTTGTAGCTGCCGCGCGGTAACTTCCCGAAACTCGCGGTGACCAAAGTCTTAACTTCAGCCGGATTGAGATCGCCAACAATCACCAGCAATAGCCGCGAAGTCTCCATCAATCGCGTGTGATATTTACTCAGGTCCTCAGGCGTGAGCTTGGCTACGGTTTCAGGCGTGCCGCTCGTGTTATTCAAATAAGGATGACCGGCGTACGCCACACGCTCCTGCAACTTCTGCAGGTAAACGTCAGGGTTATCGGTATCGTCACTTAACGACACGACCTGCCGTTGCTGCACCAGCGCGACGTCTTCTTTGGTGAACGCCGGCCGCAACACCACGTCAGAAAAAATCTGCCACGACCGATCGAAGTGCATGCGCGTGGTGGCGAGCGAGAGCACGGAGTAATCGTTGTTTGAGCTGCTGCCAATCACCGTGCCCATGCGCGAGAGCTCAGAGCGCATGCGCGCGCGCGGAAAGTTTGTGGTCGCTTCGGTAGCAACGCTAAGCATCAACGTTTCAATGCCGGCGTTCTGCGCGTTAATGTTCGACGCGCCGCCGCGAATAAAGAGACCTGCTGCGACCGTCAAGCTTCCTTCGCGACGTTTCAAAAGCACCTTCAAGCCGTTAACGTCAAACTCGCTGACGAGCGCCGCCTGCTTGGCGACAACGCTTTGCACAGTTTGTTGTGGCTGGTTCCTGGCTTGTTGAGTCGCTTGCGAAGAATCACTGCCGCCGACAAAAAGAATCGCGATCAGCAAAACGCTGCTGAGCACCCGGCGGAATAATGGCGCACTATTAGACATACCTTGATTTCGTTCTCGCTGGTTCATAGGTTGTTTCACTCTTTACTGTCCAATCAACTCTTCCGGTGTAATCTTGATCTTCGCTTGCGCCTCATTCGACATTAAAGCGAGACCGATGTGGGGCTTGCCTTGAATGTAGGTGGTGATGTAGCGGCTGATGTCCGCGCGTGAAGTGGCGCGCAGCCTGGGGAGATAGCCACGGAAGTATTCGAGCCCGGTGGAGGCCCACCAGAAGCTCAGCGTGTGGGTGTAGTCGCTCAGCTTCTCACGCGAATAGAGGTCGTCGGCTTCGAGCAGTGCTTTGGCACTCTCGAGCTGTTCGTCGGTGTAATAGTCTTTGTCGTTGAAGTGGGCCACTTCTTCGTACAGGGCTTTGATCGCAGCATGTGCCTTGTCGGGAGTTGTTTGCGCGACGAGCGCGATTGGACCAACGTTACGTTGCGTGTAGTAACCGAGATCGATGCCGGTCACGAGACCAGTATCGACGAGGTTTCTTTGGAAGCGCGAATTCGGCTGCCGCAGAATGAACGAAAAGACGTCGGCTGCGTAAGTCGCCGGATTGTCTTTACCGATCGATGGTCCATGCCAACCGATATTGATGATCACGTTCTGGATCGGCTGCTGAATTACCGCGCCTTCACTTTTCGGTAGTGGCGGATGCTCCACCAGGGGAAACTCGACAAACGGATCTTTTTCACGTTTGGGCCAGTCGCCGTAAAACTCCTGCGCCATCTTCAACACTTCGGCCGGATTGACGTCGCCGGTAATGACGAGCGCTGAATTGTTCGGCACGTAGTAACGCTGCTGGATCAAACGCATCATCTCGGTGGTTGATCCGCCCACTGTTTGCCTGTTGCCGAGCGGGTTCTTCCGGCTCGGATACTTGAAGAAGAGACGGTTGTTCATCTCCTGGTTCAGGTAAAAGAACGGGTTCGACTCGTTGCGATCGATCTCGCCAATCACCACCTGTTTCTCGCGGCTGAACTCACGCTCGTCAAACAAGGGATAGCGAGTCGCGTCTTTCATGAACTGCATCGCGGTGCGGATGTTGGGGCTGGTGGTGGTGAAGTAGTAATCAACTACTTCTTCGCGTGTCGTACCGTTGTAAGCGATACCCATCTGCCCGATCGTGCGCAGGTAGTCTTCCGCGTTTGCGATGGCGCGGTTCTGTTTGAAAAACATGTGCTCGTACAAGTGCGAGAGCCCGTTTAGCTCGGGCGGCTCGGTGTACGAACCGTTCCTGACAGCCAACTCAATCGTAACAAGCGGAATGGAATGGTCTTCGAGAATGATCACTTCGAGACCGTTTGGCAGTACGTGGTTGATGAGCTTCGCTTCGGGCAGTCGCGCCGGCGCCGCCGCAGCCGGAGCGGTTGCGGTTGGTCGTGGTGCCCGTTGCTGCACGACCCGCGCTGAAAGCGTGGAGGGCGACAGCAAGGTAAGCAGAAGCAGAATGACGAGAAAACTTCGTTTCACTGATAACTCCATATGCTGCAAATTGATGTTGGCCGTGGGGAAAAGGTTATCTTGACCGTCGAAAATTGTACAGGAAAGAGATTTTAGCCACAGATAAACACGGATTCATACACGGATTTATTTATTATCTGTGTAATCCGTGTTCATCTGTGGCTTATTTCTTTTCGACACGATCGCGCGTGCTTTTTGGCGGAGGGCTATTCTGTAGGCTGCGGCTTCCGTTCCGGCGGCGTTAGAGAGCCACTGCATGCGCGGGGTCCCGCGGGCGGTGGTTTCCCCTGTCATCTGCGCCGAGTAAGTTCGTTTGTCGTTTGGCACAAAGAGGATCAATCGTCTCAGGTTTCCTCTCTCGCGGGAATCCTTCCCAACGAACAACAATTCCTGGTAACCGTCTTCATCGGCGTCAACGACATCCGCACTCCAACTTGCATGACTGAAGTCCTTCGTGTCGAGCCGTCCCTGAGCGCTGAGCCGGTACTTCCCATCGCGTTTTTGCAGTAAGAGGAAATTTGTCGTGCCCGCCTTGCGCTGATTGTTCACTACGACAATCGCGGGGCCTGAATCAGTATCGACGATCTCCAGTGGCCCGACCGAACCGCCGCGCGTAAATCGCGCAGCAATCTTGCGTGCCTGATCGAGTGATAACTGTTCCACCGGCATTCGGCTCTCACGCGTTCCGGTGACTGGCGCAGTCTCATTTCGCCACGAGGCCGGCGTCATCTGCACCCTGGACGCGGCAACGGGAAGTGCTTCCTCCGGAATCTTTGGTGCAGTCGCAGTCTGTCCGCCTGTATATCCCCACGCCAGCAGCGCGCTGAAACTCGTTACCAGAAAAAGCGGCGCGCCCACTCTAAAAACGAGACCTCGTCCTGCATCAGCCGCCGCCACCATCGCCGACAACGGCTCCATGTCAGGCAGCGTGCGATCAGACTGCGTGAGACTGCGCTCCAAAAGCAGCTTGGCCATCGCCGCCGTGCGTGGCCGATCCTCCGGTCGCTTGGCGAGCAAACCATGAACAGCCAGCGCCAGCGGTCGCGGAATGTCCTGCCTTAACCGCGGCAACGGCGGCGCCGGTACAGTCGCTTGTTTCACTAACAACGCCGATTGCAGCGGATCTACAAACGGTGGTCGACCCGCGAGCATTTCGTACAACAAAACTCCGAGACTGTAGAGATCGCTGCGCGCACCAACTCGCTGCCCCAAACACTGCTCGGGCGACATGTAGCGCGGCGTTCCGATCAACTGCCCTGAGCCGGTGCTCGCATGTGTGGCGGTGGATTCAGCCGATGAAGCCAAAACTTTGGCGACTCCGAAATCGAGCACGCATACACCACGCTTGCCGAGCAGTATGTTTGAAGGTTTTAAGTCGCGGTGGACGATCCCGAGCCGGTGTGCTTCTTCGAGGACGTCGCAAATCTGGGTGGCGATGCCGACTGACCGCGTGAACGAGAAGCGGCCTTCGCGTGCGAGTGCTTGTGAGAGTGTCTCGCCTTCGACAAACTCCATCACGATGAAGTGACGGCCGTCAGGCAGGTTCCCCACGTCCAGGATCATCGCCGCGTTCGGATGGCGCAGCTTCGCCATCGTGCGCGCTTCGCGCAGGAAGCGATCGGCGACGTCGGCATCACTGGCAAACTCGCGTCTGATGATTTTGACTGCGACAGGTCGTTCGAGATCGAGATGCGTGGCAAGGTAAACCGTTCCCATGCCACCGGTACCGATTTCGCGCTCTATTCTGAATCTGCCGGCGATAAATTGGGGGACATCCATTGTGACCTTCCTTCGGGTGAAAAGGTCGATATCGAAATCATTTTTTCGTTTGGGCTGGGGGAAGAGGCTCCGTAGTTTACATCTTAAGCAAAATTTTAGCCACAGATTTTCGCGGATGACGCAGATCAGAATCGGCGTTTATCTGCGTTCATCTGCGGCTAAAATCTACTTATCCAGACCCGGATGCACACCGGGTACATTGGGAATCCAGAATACCTGTCCATTGATCTCAAGGCTGCGCAATCCGTGCTTTGGGAGGTCTTTTTCCTTCAAACCGAGAAAGGTGAAGTGTGGGAGGTCGCTGAGTACGGTTTGGAACCAGCCGTGCTTCGCCATGATTTCGCGCACGCGCGGATTTTCAAATTCGTTCACGTCGAACGCGAGCATTGCGATGTGTTGCGACGTTCCTGGAGCTGCGATCGAGTAGAGAATCGATTTGGAAAGGTCTTTGCTGAAATAGATCCCGGACTTCTCGAGCTCTAACACTTCGGCAATTTGTTGCGAGAGCGGTAAGCTTCGCAAGCGCGCGACCTGCTCCGCCGTGAGCCGCCCTTGCGACTGCCAGTAGTGGAGTGCCGGCTCAAAACGCGAGTTCCACAAACGCACGCTGTCTTCGTAATTGCGTCGCGCGGCCTCCGCGCCGTCGCGCGGTGTGATATCCAAACCTTCTTTCTGGGCTTCTTCGCGCGCTTTGTTTAGCTTCTTCAGCGCTTCTGGCTGGAGCTCAACTTCGTCGTAGCCAATTAGTTCCGCTTCATAACCCGCGTCGTCCTGAAACTTCGCCACCTGTTCTTCATTCGTGAAGATGCAGACCGGCGGCGGCGTCACCTTCTTGTCGGCAACGAAGATCGCGCCGTACTCCTCGAGGATCCGCCGCGACACGGGATCGGACGGAGGACAGATGTTCTCCAGTTTGATCTTCCGTTTCTTGAGGGCCTTTGCGAGGGCTTCGTAAAAAGGAGTTGGTTCTTTGAGGTTGTTCGAGTCTCGCAGTGAGTTTGAAGTCATTGGCTGTGTTGACATGTTTCCCAGGATCGGCATCACCCCGCTTGCAATCAATATCAGAGTTGGCAGAAACATTCCAAAGCAAAAGATGATAGTGGCGGCTGATTCAGGCGGTCAACTGTGCTAGGCTGAACTGCGATAAGGGTTTGCAATGATGAGTGCGGAATTATTTATGGAACTGTTGGCGACCTATCGCAAGTACGGTTGGGAATTGCGCAGTGTGGTGCTGCAACCGGCGACACAGGCAGTGCTTGAGAAAGAGCAACTACTCGACCAAGTTTCGGTTAAAGAGGCGAGTTTTGATGCGCTGTGGTTTTCACGTCCCTCCCATAACAATCGTGAAGCGTGGGAACTGCGGCTGCTGTCGCAAACTCAATATGCTTTGTTCGAGGCTTTCGAGCCAGACGAGACTGAAGAAGAACGCGAAGACGTGAAACTCGAGATGGAAGCGAGAATGCGTGATTACGTTTCGAAATAGAATTAGCCACAGATGAACACGGATTTCATTCACGGATTTTCTTTTAATCTGTGTATGAAATCCGTGTTATCTGTGGCTAATTACTGCTTACCCATCTTCACCGGAATCTCTAATTTCTCAAACTCTGGCATTTGTCCCTCGACGGGGGGCTCGCCCTTCGGACGCATCACTACCACTTTCACCGTGGTGTAAGGCAGCGCGCGGCGCACACGCATCAGAAACTCCTGTTCGTGGCGAATCGGCACGCCATCAAACTCGACCACGATGTCACCATTTCTAATCCCCGCAAGATCCGCCGGACGGCTATTCAGAATACTATTCAAAATCACGCCTCGGATCTTTGTTCCGGGAACCGGGATTGTCTCCGCGTTGTCGTCGTCGTAACCAAACTGACCGCGTCCCTCCGGGCGCCGATCGAAGTCCCTGACCAAACGCCGGTGATCATCCAGTGAGATCGTCGTCAATTTTGTGGTCTTCTTTTCGCCATCTCGCAAGTATTCGATATCGAGAGTTTTTCCGATCGGCGTTCGACTAATCAACTCTGTCATCTGATCTTCATCGTGAATAGGCTGTCCGTCGACACTCAGAATCACGTCGCCGCCCACCAGCCCGGCCTTGTCCGCGGGTCCGCCCGGCGCGCTCACGCACTCGAAGATCACGCCCTCGTCAGTTTGGTTGAATTCATTAACGCCGAAATAGGACTTAATTTCGGGTGCCCGCTCGCGCGCGACCTCTGCTCTCTTCTTCATCGGAGCCACGAGCGCTGTGAACGCCGCCGCGCCGATGAAAAACACGAGCAAGCCAATAAAGATCCACGACATGCCACTCATCCGCCGTTTCTTCTTCTTCTGAGTCGCCGGCAGGACGGCAGTGGGCGCTTCACCAGGAGCAAGGTACTGGTTACTGCCGGTGTAACCTCCCATGTTGTGAGTCAGTCGAAATCCGCAATTCCGGCAGAATCGTAGATCTGACGGCATTCGCGAATGACAGTTTGAGCAAGTTACTTCTAATTCCTGCGACATAGCAGAACCCACCTATTATTTGGTGTTTAAGTCGAAGAATACACGGACAGGGACTATACGCCAAATGATGTTTTCTGGTTGCATCTGGCTCGGTCGATAGACTTCCGCGCAACTTAAAGGCAATATTCCCCTAAATCTCGGGAGGGATGTCACTGTGGAAATCACCAAAGCACTCGCGGCGCTGCAACCCCTTTACGGCAAAGACAACGTGGAGATCATTACCACGGATGGCCGGCGGGTGCGTGGAACAGTTCGTAGCATGAAGACAACCCAGGCTCTCACCACTCCCAGCGTTAAGATGGAAATTGCTAATGGGCAAATCGTGAAGATCCCGTTTCCGACGATCGCGGAGATTAAGGATCACAATATCGCCAGTTAATAGGGTATAGTACGCCGTTCTATGAGGATCGACGATTTCGGTAGCGGCATCGCCAACGCCTGGTCTGAGCTTCGGCCGGCCACGCGCGGGTTAGTCGAGCGGGCCCTGCAATCTGGAGGCTCCGGAACACCATCGTCGCGTAACTTCCACTACGACGCCCGCGCCGATCTCGAGCTCAGCCGTTTCCTCACCGCACTCGACGATCGCGCCGCCGAAAAAGCACTCGACCCTGAAAAAGGTGGGAAACTGAAATCCATCGCGGACACGTGCGCGGCAGTGCTGTTGGAGCAGACCGAATCAGCGGAAGTATTCACGCAACTCGTCCGACGTGCCCAGGTGCAAAGAGACTATCGCCGCATCGATTCGCTCGCCGACGCTCTCACTTCACGGTTTCCGCCGAGCGAGATCTGCGAGCTAGCGCGCTCTGAAGACAAAGTCGTGCGCGAGCTTGCGAATGAAGCACTCGCGCGCTGCCCGATTTCCGTGTTGTACAGTTTGCTCAACGATCCTGTTGATGCTGAGACCGCGCGCGCGGCGCTGCGCAGGCAGGTTGTCGAATATGGATCGGAAGAAGCGCGCCAACTCGTGAACGCACTCGATCAGGCGGAAGAGTTGTAACTACTGTCCCAGTTGGTGAAGTCGCTCAACTACTTGATCGATGAGCCAGTTGGGAGTTGAAGCACCGGCGGTCACGCCAACTTTCTTCACGTTCTTCAAATCAGCCGGATTTATCTCAGCAGGAGTTTCAATCAAAAAGCTCTTCGCGCATTGTTCCTGGCAAACCGCTAACAACTTAACGCTGTTGGATGAGTGGCGCCCGCCGATTACGTAAAAGGCATCGACTTGTCCGGCCAATGCTCGCGCCGCATCCTGTCGATCGCGAGTGGCGGAGCAGATCGTGTTGACTACCTGCGGCTCTGTATCAGCCTTCTCACGCACTGCTTCAGCGACTTCCAAAAACGTCTGCAACTTGATCGTCGTCTGTGAAACGACTAACGGTGATCGCAAAGCTGGAAGTTTGGCTACTTCGCTTGCGTCACGCACGACGTAAGTATTGTCAGGCGCATAACCAACCACGCCGATCATCTCCGGATGATCCGGATTGCCTGCGACGACCACGTCGCGTCCCTGTCGCGCGGCGCGCTCGGCGAGATGCTGCACGCGCGTCACGAACGGGCAAGTTGCATCAATGACTTTTGCGGCGCGTTCTTCCAACTCGCGCTGCACTTGCGGCGTCACTCCGTGCGCGCGAATGACTGCGATGGTGTCGGCGCCGGCCTCGTCTGGTGAGTCGATGGTCGAAACACCACGGGCGCCGAGGCGCTCCATTTCCTGCGCGTTGTGAATCAGAGGTCCAAGCGAGCGAATCGGGCGCACGCCTTCTTCAACTGCATCTTCCACCATTTCGACGGCGCGCTCGACGCCGAAACAGAATCCGTATTCGTCTGCCAGTAAGACTTCCATTTACATTTGCTCAGCCGATGTTTGTTGTTGACACTTCTCACGCCACTCTTCGCGCAGCCGATCGCCACCGGCGACACGGTCGTCGATCCACATGATGTCCCGTTCCAGACAGGACCGTATCTGGCTCAGCACGGCCTTCTTGAGGTCACCGAGCGCGTGGGCCACGTCTTTTGGCAAAATTGCGTAGGAAAAGTCACCCATTTTGCGCAGGCCGTCGCAAACGGCGTCTTTAACTTCACAAACCGGGTCTCGCGCATCCTGCATGATAAAACCCCCTCCAACTCCACAGGCATTCTAGCACCATCTGCTTTACGCCCGCACGATGGGCAGGGTTCCGCGGCTTAAGTTGGAAGGCCTTTGCGGGCAATGGATTCCATCAGATTACAGAAGCGGTCGAGCTCGCCGAGGGTGGTGTAGACGTTGGGCGTGATGCGGATGCCCTTGAATTCGTCATGGATGATCGGGGTTGTGAAGACGCGATGCTTGTTGAAGAGATAAGTTCCGATCGCCGTCGGATCAATCCCCTCGATGTTCACATTCGCGATCGCGCACG
>JAICQI010000763.1 GCA_025937955.1 Pyrinomonadaceae bacterium | reverse complement strand
TTGACGCTGACAACTGTGATAGAGAGGAATTCCGGTGTGGGTGCGGCTTGCGGTGTTGGAGTCGGAGTTTGGGCGACGGCTGGTGACTGCGCAGCCATTAAGATCAAGGTTGCGCCGAAGAATGCTCGTAGCAGTGACATTGGTGTTATGTGATTCATGAAGGTTTCCTTCTTTCTGGGAAAAAGGGTTTGGGGAGAGTGTGACATGACTTACACACTGTGAATGGAGGTTACCGTCGAGCTCGAGATGTGTGCGTCGCTGGAACGCAACTGCTCTTGAGAAGGGATCGTTACACCTGCGCATCAGCGCCAGCGTGGTTGCATCCTCTTAATTCCAGGACAACTAATGCGGTGATGCTATACCACCTCACCATGGCAATCAAGAACTGCGAAGCGTTCTTTCAACGACGCCCGAACAGCGCGGGCATACCGGACTTTCAACTCTGCAATCTGAGACAGCAGAAATTATTCCGAACGGCGTGGCTTCGCTGCTATATTTTACGCAATGCAGCTCTCGGAAGGTGCTTCACTTGGACCGTACAGGATCCTTGGACGCGTCGGTGCCGGCGGAATGGGAGAAGTTTATCGCGCAAACGACACAAGACTCGATAGAGATGTAGCGATCAAAGTCCTTCCCGAAGGGTTTTCGAAAGACCAGGCAGCCATAAAACGTTTCCGAAGAGAAGCGAAAGCCCTCGCTTCGCTGTCGCACCCAAATATCCTCACGGTTTACGACATAGGCGAACAAGATGGCGTGATTTTTGTGGTAATGGAGTTGTTGCAGGGCGAAACACTCCGCAGCCGCATGAGAAGGTATCCTCCGTCCTGCGACCAGGCAATTGAGATCATCACCGCCGTAACGCAAGGACTTGTCGCAGCGCACGCCCAGGGCATCATTCATCGAGACTTGAAGCCGGAGAACATCTTCATCACTAAGGATGAACACATCAAGATACTCGACTTCGGTCTCGCCAAACAGTTTTACCCCGATGGTATTCAAGACAGGGCTAACCTGCCAACTCTGACTCAAGAAACCGGCTTCGGCGTGATCCTTGGCACCGTACCTTACATGTCGCCCGAGCAGGCGCGCGGAGACCAGGTTGATCAAAAGACTGATATCTTTTCGACGGGGACAATCTTGTATGAGTTGTTAACGGGCAAGTTACCTTTCAGTGGACCATCCGCCGCCGTAATTCTACATAAGATCATTTATGAAGATTGCAGCGTTCCTTCAACACTGAAGCCGGAACTTCCAAAATGGCTGGATCCGATTGTCCAACGCGCCCTGGCCAAGGAAAAGGAGAAAAGATACTCGTCAGCCTCGGAGTTGCTGAACGAACTAAAGCACTATGGTGCTGGTTCAATGACAACAACTCAGAAGGTGGACATACGAAGCCCACGCCGGATTATCAGCCCGCAAATTGCAGTTACGGCTGGTTTAATCGCACTGCTCCTGATTCCACTCGCGTTTTGGTTCTTCAAGCGCCAGGCAAAGATACGGTGGGCCCGGCAGCAAGCACTGCCGCAGATAGAGCGGTTGCTCTTAAACAGTTGGCGAGATTCCACGGAAGCCTATGCGCTCGCGGAGGAGGCTGAAAAATACATTCCAGACGACCCCACGCTCGCCAATCTTTTCGCAAAGATCTCTCTGAAGATAAATGTGAAAACCGAACCGTCGGGTGCGAGGGTCTATGCAAAAGACTACAAATCTCCGGAGGCTGAATGGACGTTCGTTGGTGTCTCTCCAATCGACCAGTTGAGAGTTCCCATAGGCATTCGCAGATGGAAAATCGAGAAGGAGGGTTACGAAACTGTTCTGGCCGCTGCTACCACCTTCAACATCGATATCTCGCGCGAGAACCTCGTGGTTCCTTACGACCTCTCAAGAGTTCTGGATGAGGTGCGAAGCGAGCCGAAGGGCATGGTCCGCGTCGCCGGGGCAAAAACAAGCATTGGACCACTTGAAGACTTTTATATAGACCGATACGAAGTGACTAATCTCGAATACAAGAAGTTTCTGGATAGTGATGGTTATCGAAAAAAGGAATATTGGAAACATGCCTTCATAGAGGGCGGCAAGTCACTGAGTTGGGAAGAAGCGATGGCGAGGTTTGTGGATCAAACAGGTCGTGCAGGACCAGCGGGATGGCAGGCGGGAGATTATCCGGCGGGCCAAAGCAATTATCCCGTTGGAGGAATTAGCTGGTACGAGGCGGCGGCTTATGCGGAGTTTGTCGGGAAGCAATTGCCGACAGAAACTCATTGGCATCTCGCTACTGGTGGCGCAACTCCGTTGATACTCTTTCCGCAGCTTGGTGGCTTCGCTGTTTTTGCTCCCTTCAGTAATTTCCAGGGTAATGGTCCAGTCGAAGTGGGTAGTCTTTCGGGTATTACTGCGTACGGCGCGTTTGATATGGCTGGAAACCTCAGGGAATGGTGCTGGAACGAAACGGCGAAAGGCAGGCTTTTGCGAGGCGGCGCGTGGGGCGAAAATACTTACAGTTTCAGTGATCTGAGTCATGCCCCTCCCATGGATCGTTCAGTCAAGAACGGTTTCAGGTGTGCTTTATATCCTGATCGCCAGATGATACCGGATGCAGCATTTGCGTCGGTGCAACTACCCGAAGTGAAGGATCATTACGGTGAACGGCCGGTCGAGGACGCAGTATTTCAGGTTTACAAAGACAACTTCTCTTATGACAAGGTTCCGCTCAATGCGCGAGTCGAATCCAGAACGCAAAATCCTGAGGGTTGGGTGCATGAGAAGATTTCGTTCGATGCTCCGTATGCAGGAGAACGGATCATCGCCCATCTTTTTCTTCCTTCGACTGCTCCACCATATCAAACCGTCATTTATTACCCGGGTAGCGCATCGTATTTAAAAGAATCGAGCGACGATATAGAGGCTTATTACGAGTTTCCTCTGTTTCTGTCATTCATTGTGAAGAACGGCAGAGCAGTCCTCTACCCTGTCTATAACGGAACATTTGAACGAAGAAAGAATGGTTCGACTGCAACGGGTAATAGTTCATATCAATTCGCCCAATTCCTGATTCAGGAAGTCCAGGATTTCAGAAGGTGCATTGATTATGTTGAAACACGGGCCGATCTTGATAGCAGCAAAATTGCTTATTACGGAATGAGTGCTGGTGGCTGGAGAGGCGGCATCATTCCAGCGGTAGAG
>JAICQI010000104.1 GCA_025937955.1 Pyrinomonadaceae bacterium | reverse complement strand
TCGAATTCAAACAGCGGGGGCAAGCCCCTCTTCCTGACTTGTTCTATTCTTCCTGACTTGTTCTATTCTTCCTGACTTGTTCTATGCCATTTCTGGACTGGGTCCATTCCTGGTACGCAACAATCTGGCCATTAACAGAAAGGGCGTTACTCCTGAAGGAGTAACGCCCTTTGAGTTAATGCTAACTCGCGTGACCTTTAGAACTCGAACCGGCCCGCGAATTGAACGACGCGCTGCGCACCGCTAGACGTGAACGTGCTGGTGATACGCCCGAAGTTCGTGCTGTTGATATTCAGGTTTCCAAACTGGCTGGCAAAGAAGTTCGCCCGGTTCAGAACGTTGAATACCTCGAAACGAAGCTGGAATCTGGTCGACTCCGTGATGCGGATGTTCTTGATTACGGAAGCATCCCAGTTCGCGAAGAATGGACCATTGATAAACGCGCGTTCCAACTGTCCAGTTTCACCTGGCGGAACGTTGAAGAACACCTGGCCTGGGAAGGTAGCTTCGCCGAAACCACGTGAACCGCGACCCGTAGCGCCGCCAGTGTTGAGTGAACCACACTGACCATTGGCGAGCGCGGTCTGGTTAATGTCAATCACACTCGGGTTGATGAAGAACACGCCACACGGGGTGCGGAAGATACCGATCAAGTCTTTGATGCCATCTTTCGTCAGGTTCGTGTTGGCGGTCTGCCGTCCATTACGGCGGGTCAACGTTCCGCGTGCATCGACTACTGTGATCGGAGCGCCGGTAGCCATCTGGAGAATGGAGGTAACTTGCCAGCCTCCGACCAGACGATCCCAGCCACCAGTATCACTGAGCCAGCGCTTTCCTCTACCAAATGGAAGTTCGTAGATGGTGTTGAGATTGAATACGTGCGTCGCGTCATAGTCGGCGCGCGAGTACTCGATCTCCGGGAACAAGTTCGAGAGATTTGGCTCGAACTTGGTTTGACCCACACCCGAAGCGTTGGTCAACGTCTTCTGGAACGTGTAGTTGGCTTGCAGGTGGAAGCCGTTCGTAAAGCGACGGCGAATTTCCGTCTGCAATGAGTGGTAGCGATAGCGACCGTCGTTGGTCAGTAAGTCCACCGCGCCCGCATTCGGGTTTGGCAGGAAGAACTGATCAAACGTTCTGCCGTTAGTGCCAACCGCAGTGGCTGAGACGCCTGTAATGTAGGTGGTCACCAGGTCAGCAGGTGTGCCGCCACGGATCAGACCAAGAATCGTGGCATTGTTCAGGAGACCGCCACCAGGCAAACCTGGAAATACGCTTAACGGCACACTGCCCGGGATGGCAGCATTGAAGTTTGCGTTTGTACACTTGCTGAGCGGCGTACCGGCACCCGGCAGCGTAGCACCCTGGGCAATACAATTGTTACGAGCCCGGATGAAATCCGCCGCAAAGCCGTTTTGCAGGATGACCGCCTCGTTCAAGTCAATACCACGAACGAGATTGTCGCTCTTGCCGCCGACATAACGGATTTCAAAGGCAGTCTGGAACCCGATTTCGCGTTGAATGCCGAAGTTCCATTCCTGCGTAGCAGGGCTCTGGAGATCCGGATCAATGGCGAAGATCGTTCCGAAGTTGAGTCCGGAAAGAGCATCGCCTTGAGCGAAAGTACGCGGAATGCCGAACGTTGGAGCATCTAACGAGAACAGCGGTGCACCCAACCTGTTACCATCCGTCGAGTCAAGCAGAAATGCTTGCGAGGTCGAGAGACCAGCGTTTCCACCTTGTGCGTTGTCAGGACCACGAACAAATTCGTCGTTGACGTAGCTGATGCGGTAGCCGCCGCGAATTACCGTTCGGCCTTCACTACCGAAAAGCGCGCCCAGGAATTTGTTCTTGAACTCCGGCGACCAGGCGAAACTCACCACCGGGCCGATATTGTTCTTGTCGGTGTTATAGAACTTCTTGCCACTGGCGTTATTACCGATGAAGTCGACCGTGCCGGTTGGGCTGAGTAGCGACGCAACCGGATCGCTTCCCAGAATCGGCTCGAGCGCGAATCCATTACGCTCGCGGAGCGCACTGTAGAGTTCGTATCTCGCACCAAAGTTCAGCGTTAAGCGCGGGCTAACGCGCCATTGATCGGTGAAATAGAACCCGTAGTTCTCGAAGTCAAAAATCTGTCTTCCAGGAGCATTCGGAACGAATCCGGATGTCGTTGTTTGTGCGTTGAAAGTCTGATCGATTCTACCCGCAACACCGCCCAGCAACGCAGCCAGGTTGTTTGCGGCCGTTAGCTGAGCCGCACTGATACCGCCCGGAAAAGAACCTGACGCGAACGTGCCCGTCGCAGCGTTCATCTGCAAGGAGAAGCGTGGCACAGTATCAAATTTGGCAAAGCTGTTAACCTTGAAGAAGGTCACGGTGCCACCGAAACGCAACGAGTGATTGCCTTTGATCCAGGTTGCGTTGTCAGTGATGGTGTAGTTATCCGCTTTGCGTCCCTGATCCTGGAACGTTGTACTCGGATTACTAATCAGCGGAAGCGTGAGCAGGAAGTCACCGTCTGGAGCAAGGCGATCAAAAATAGGCTCGCTCAGGAAGAACCCACCGCGTACTTCATTGGTTAAGGTAGCATTCGGTGTCCACGTCCAACCCGTCGAAAGGAAATCTCTAACCGCGGGTTGCTTGACGAGCGGATCGACCGTGTAGCCGCTGGCGACATCGGGCCGATCGTTATCTTCGTTACCGTGCGCGTAGATGAAACTGAACGAGTGACGTGAATTCGGTTCGATGTCAAAACGTCCGGTGAAGTTATTACGATCTATGTTGCTTGCGACGTTGAGACGGAAGCCCGTGGTGTTGCGTGCATCGCCGGCGTCGGAGGTGTTGCCGACGGTCGGAACCAGGCTAAGGATATTGTTCTGCACAAAGGGATTGATGGATCCGATCGTGTACGTACCGCCCACAGGGTTCGTAATCGGAATGTTCAGGATATTGATCGTTCGTATAGTTCCCGAACTGTCGCTGTAGGTAAAGATGCCATTGCGTGCATTTGGCAGGAGGATGGTCTTCAACGCCGAGGTGGTTTGTCGCTGACGGAAACCTTCGTAGTTGAAGAAGAAAAATGCTTTGTCGCGCCAGATGCTCTTGCCACCTTCGCCGAACCGCGGCAAAGGAGCCGGCCCGCCGATTCTAAAGCCGTACTGGTTGCGGTTAAGGAAGGGTCTCGTAGCGCTGAAGAACGGTCGCGACGAAAACTTCGAGTTGCGATTGTATTCGAAGATGCTGCCGTGAAACTCGCTCTGACCACGCTCGGTCACGACGTTGACCTGGGAAGCTCCGTATCCGAGTGCCGCATCAGCGTTCGAAGTCGTAACCGTGAACTGGCTGATGTCGTCCACACCTGGACGTTGGGGAGCGAAGTCCGTTGCATTTGAACGGATGAAGTTGTCTTGAATGTTGATGCCATCACGAGTGATGTTCGTGAACGAAGTGCGTTGTCCGTTGATGGCGGTGTTGGTGGCGCCGTTAGAAGCGGAGCCAGCTTGCAACGTGAGCAGGGTTAACGGATTGCGACCGTTAAGCGGTAGTTCCTGGATCTGCCGGGAACTGACCGTGTTGCTCAGCTCGGCGGTGGTGGCGTTAAGTACATCAGCGCCGGCCACGACCGTGACGTTTTCGTTGACGCCGCCCGGTTCTAAAGTTATTGCTAAAGAGTACGGTCTGCCGACGTCAATCTTGAGGTCGGTGGCGTTGAAAGTCTTAAAACCCTGAGCGGTGACTTTGACTGTATAGGTGCCAACGTCGAGCTGAGGGACGGTAAAAGTACCGTCAGTGCTTGCTTGCACTGTTCTAACTTTGTTGGTGGCGGCGTCGGTTACCTCGACGGTGGCGCCGGCTACGGTGCTACCGTTCTGGTCGACTACAGTCCCCACCAATGTTCCTGTGCTGACCTGTGCGGTGACAGTGACAGCCAGGAGACAGAAAGTCAGGAGAGTAAAAACAAATTTCATATTTGGGCTCCTTCAAACCAGAATCTGTCTCTGCGGTTGGATTGGAAAAAACAGAAGCTAACGAAAATTTGCAATAGGTATGCCGCTTTTCAGATGGGGCAAATAGCAACTTATTGCTAGGCAATTCGGGTAGGTGGACTCAGTGTACGGAAATTCGTTTTCTGAAATTTTGGACAGATCTTCAAATTCATAGAAATAGCCGGATCCTCCCGTGGAATTTCACGGGATCCTGCGGCTTTGGTAGAACTCACAGATCACCGTTCGACGACATGCCGCGGGCTCATCCCCGTGGCGCTCACGAACGCCGAGAATCTAGATCTAGACCCGAAATTTCAGATGTCAAAGGCTGCCGGGACTCAGTCCTTGCCTTCACAACACTTGTACGTTAGATTTTCGCCTCGCACACAACTCTCAGCATTCTACGAACTTTGGAGTGAGGGCGCTCAGTAATAGAATAGGCTTCAAATGTATTCCGCCCAGATCACTCGCGCAAATCCCACTTGCATCATCCTATTGATAGACCAGTCAGGCTCGATGGCCGATCCATTCAGTGGCGACTCGGCGCGAAAGAAGTCTGACTTCGTCGCGGAAGTAGTTAACCACACACTTCATGACCTCGTGATCCGCTGCACGAAAACCGAGGAAGTCAGAAACTACTATCACGTGTCCGTGATCGGTTATGGACGAACAGTGGGAAGTTGCTTCTCCGGTCCTTTGAGCGCGCGGCCCATCGTTCCGATCTCGGAAGTGGCTGACTATCCTTTGCAGGTGAAGAGCAGTTACAAGAGAGTTTCAGATGGCGCCGGCGGATGGGTGGAGATTCCTGTTCGTTATCCCGTTTGGATCCATCCTTTCTCTGATGGCAAGACGCCGATGTGCGAAGCTCTCGCGAAAGCTAAAGAGATCCTGGAGCGATGGTTGATGGAACACCCGCGCGGATTTCCGCCAACCGTTCTGCATCTCACTGATGGTGAATCCAGCGACGGCGATCCGAATGACATCGGCCGAGAGATCATGTCGCTCGGCACAGACGATGGCGCGGTGCTTTTGTTCAACTGTCACATCTCCACGCGACGGTCGGCAAAGATTGAGTATCCCACTGAAGAGAGTTCCTTACCGGATGGATTTGCACGCTCGCTGTTTGGCATTTCAAGCAGACTGCCGGGCAACTTCCTCGCAGCGGCGGCCCAACTCGGAGTCAATGCAGTGGATGGTTCCAGAGGGTTTGTCTTCAACGGAGATCCATCGTCCATCGTTCAGTTTTATGAAATCGGCACGAGCCTTACCGGCATGACTCCTTACAGATGGATGGATGATAGAACGGAGCAGGCTTGAGTCCTGTCAAACAGAGCGCTATTTGGGATTTACAACTGCGACAGTTACTGCTGACGAAGTTGGGCCAGGAAGCCTCTGAGTGTGAAGACTTCCTGGCTGCCGATCCGGAGATGTGCAGATTCGCGATCGCCGATGGCGCCACTGAAGCATTCGATGCACGCAGCTGGACCAAAAGACTCGCCCAACATTGGGTGCAACGCCAGTCAACCCTGACACTCGAAGAATTCCGCGGATGGGTGGCAGCAGAAGGACGGGAACTTCAGGACTCCTGGAACGGTCTAAACCTTTCGTGGTACTCCGAAGAGAAAGCACGTGCCGGATCGTTTGCTGCTTTTGTCGGCGTGGAACTGGATCTCAATTTTGATTTGCCTTCCTGGAAGGCGATAGCATTGGGTGATGCTTGCCTGCTGCATTGTCGCGGCGGTACGCTGATCAAAGGTTTACCTCTCTCCAATTCTGAAAGTTTCAATACCGCTCCGATACTGGTAGCCTCGGATTCGTCTTTGCACGAGAGGAGTATGACGTCAGTAACGATCGATTCCGGGAGCTGCGAAAGCGGAGACGTATTGTTGTTAATGTCTGACGCAGTCGCATCGTGGTACTTGCAACATCTCAAGAGTGGCAGTTCCGAAGATCTTTTTGACACGAAGTGCGACGAGGAGTTGAATCGATTCTTTGACGACGAGCGATTGGCTGGCAGAATAAGAAACGACGACCTCGCGATTATCCGGATCGAGATCAAAGAGCGGAGCATCAGCTAGTGGCGTTTTCTCCAACACGGACAGGGACCATTCCGAAGTACTGGCCGTCGGCGCGATATTTCACCGAGGCTATCCAGTGTCCCTCCGTGTGTTTTGCACATCCGGTGCTGCGAGCCACGCTTCCGGCTGTGGATCGTTTGGGCATGCCGCTCGTGACCTCAGGCCAGTTTGCTTACGTCTACAAGCTCAAGTCGACGAACGGTAACGGCGATTTCGCGGTGCGATGCTTTCGCGGCTATCTCGGCGATCGCGATCAGCGTTACCGGGCCATTCAGGAGCATCTCTGGAGTTCGCCAGTCTCGCACCTTTCAGAGTTTAGTTACGCTCCGGAAGGCATTCTGGTTGGGGGCAACAGGTTTCCGATTCTCTTCATGAAGTGGATCGAAGGCCCGACGCTGGATCTTTATGTCAGTGAAATGCTCCATCGCCGCGACGTGCTGCTGCACCTATCGGAAGAGTGGCTAAGACTGCTGAACGCGCTGCAAGCTTCAGGTATTGCACATGGCGACCTGCAGCACGGCAACATCATCGTCGAGCACGGGCAGTTGCGCCTCGTCGATCACGACGGGATCTTCGTTCCGAAGATGGCCGGCTGGGCTGCCAGCGAGGTTGGACATCAACACTACCAGCATCCGCAAAGAGACGCGCAGCACTTTGACGAAAAGCTCGATCGGTTTTCGTCACTGGTGATCTACCTGTCGCTACTCGCATTGGCAGAGCAACCGGGTTTGTGGCAGGAGTATCACGATGAGAACCTGCTCTTCACGAAAGCCGACTTCGCGGACCCCGACTCGTCGACTCTCTTTCAGAAGATCAGGGAGATTGGACCAGAGCACGCACGGCTCACAGATGCGCTCGCCGGCGCCGCTGTTGGACCACCCGATGAAGTCCCCTGCCTGCTGGATTTGGTGAAGTCAAAATCCGCTTTGCCGACGTGGATGACTGCGCCTGCCGACCTTGACACGAAGACCAGGACGAGAGAGGTCGCAGCACCGGCGCTCCCGGCTGACGCCCGGACCATTCGCTGGATCCCCTGGCAGGACAAGAGCCGCTCCTCGACGAGTGTTCCGGCTACTCCGCCGTCGTCGACTGTGCAGACCCTCTTCGGCGGCGCGCCCGCAGCGCCGATAGTCGTCAAAGATCCGCAGGACGTTCTGAGTAACACTTTTACCTTTTCGAAAGAATTTTTAAGAAGGTACTTCCTGGCGTGGTACTGGGGCGCTTACCTGCTGCTGAAGTTCGTGGGATTCGGCTTTTTCCTGTCGCTGTTTGTCGGACTGTTCTGTCTGGCGATTGCGTGTCTGACGTTTGGGGTAGTGAAGGCGATCGAGGAATCGCGTAAACCGGCGCGGTTGTCAGGATTGCCTGCCTGGCAGCAGCCGGGAATTTCGGCGCCACCTCCCGATCAGCAAACGTTCTCCTGGAACGTTCAGCCACCACCACCATCCCCATCACCGGCAATCACGGCGTCAGACCCATTCGTTGGTAATCTGGTACTGGGTATCTTTCATCTCGAGAACTGCCACTGGGTAGACCGCATATCCCTCAAGAACCGCGTCGGCTTCGCCTCCATCGCCGAGGCCCAATCACACGGCTTCAAACCCTGCCGCATTTGCTCGCCGGTTACTTAAGTACAGCCACAGATAACACAGATGAGCGCGGATCTGCACAGATCCGTGACAGTCGGGAATTATAGTCTGCGCATGGGTATCAGTGAGGAGGTTGAGGGGAAGCTGCAAGTGTTTATGCAGCAGTCGTCGTTCGCAAGTAAGGGCGCGGTTATTACTGATCTGGATGGGACAGCGGTACATGAGTATCAGGGGAAGATACTGATCCCCAAAGAGGTCGAACTCGGTCTCATGCGCCACTACGAGCGGGGCCGGCCACTGATATTGAATTCGCTTCGGTTCCCGCTATCCGTGATTCGCACCTTTGGGCAGGACTGGTACAAACTCTCGAATGCTCCTATCCCGACCGTTACATGTAACGGTAGCTTGATGGGCTACGTGAAGAAGACCGACGAAGGCGAACTTGCATTCGAAGAAGCAGCCGCATTTCCCTTGACCAGAGGCGAGATCCTCGAAGCACTCGAAGGAGTGCAAGGACTGCTGGCCGGAGGGATCAAAAACATTCTGGTCTTTTACTATCCGCGCGATTGGCGGATCGGCGAAGTGATCTGGACACCGGTGCCGGAGAACATCATTCCGGTGAAGGAGAAGTACCGCAGCGCTTCGTCCGTCACCGCGATTGAATTTCATAAACTGCAAGACCAGATGCTGGCCGAAGACATCTGCATGATTTTTCTTCTCATCGACGCGCCTGAAGATCAATTGATGGCTTATCAACACACGAAGCGCAGCAACTTCTTCACTCATGAAGGCGTCGACAAACTGTTCGGCGCACGAACGATGGCAGATCTGCTGAAGTGCGATATGCGTGATTGTCTCGGCGCCGGAGACGCTGAACCCGACACGTTTCTTTCAGGTGTAGGCCTGGCAGTGATCGTGGGCAATAATCAAATCAGTTATCGTGGTTTGATTGAAACCATCAAACTTGACAATTCACTCGAGCTCGGAGCGTTGCTCTTCCGCGCCGCAGAAATCGCCACCCACAAAGCCCATGGATGAAACGGCAGAACGACCAGTAACGATTCGTCACTACCGGCAACTGGCGAACGAGATCATCGAAAAACATTTTGGCAAACCGCCGCAAAGAATCGTCTATCGACGCTCAGGCCGGACGAATTTTGTTTTCGCCGTCAATCACGTCGAGGGACAATTCATCGTACGAATCAGTCCGGATTTGAGCCGGATCGAGGCGTTCAAGAAAGAGCTTTGGGCCACTCAGAGAGTGCGCGAGGCGGGCGTTCCCAGCACCGAAGTGCTGCTTGTGGAGCAGGACGAAGACTCCGAGCCGTATATGATCACGCGCCGTGTCACCGGGACGGAAGCGACCCACCACCCGCAGCGCCAGCGCATCATTCACGAGATGGGCCAGTATGCGAGCATCATCAACTCAATTCACACGAAAGGTTTTGGCGCACACTTCGACTGGACCAACAACGGGTTCAAGCGGCGCACCTGGGGTGACTATCTCGAAAATGAGTGGGAGTTCGAGAAGAGATTGCAGTTATTCCTTGCGCATAAAGTTCTTTCGCATCGTGCAGTGACGAAGTTGCGCAAGACGATTGACGAAACCAGGACGCTGCGGATCAAGCCGTCTCTGATTCATGCAGATCTGCGTTTGAAAAATGTCATGGTCGATGACGACGGGGAAATTGCGGCGATTATCGATTGGGAAGAGTGTCTATCGACGATCGCGCCGCAGTTTGAGCTCTCGATTTCGCTGCACGACCTGTCGATCGATGAGAAGCACCTGTTCATCGACGGCTACGGATTGGACAGCGAAGCGATGGCGCCGATGGCGGACTTGCTAAGAGCGTTCAACATCATCAACTATTCAGACGCTATCGAGCGGGCGGTGGAAGTCAAAGACCACAAGATGCTGGCAGAGTTCCGGCTAAGATTGAGCGGCGGACTGGATTTGTATTCGCTCTGCTAGGCCACAATTTACAGCAAAAGAACCAGTCAGGAAGACGGGCTCGCCCCCGCCGCTGCGATTTCCAAGAGCGGGGGGCAAGCCCTTCTTCCTGACCTGTTCTTTTTGCTGTGTCAACTGAGAATTACGAATGCGCGGTTGGGCGTGAGTGTTTGATGTGGCGCCAGATCCACCAGGCCACGAAAAGCACCCCGGCGATACCGATCAGAAAGTCGAAACGGTGGAACCACGTCTTCAACGTTTCGTCCTTGTCCCACTGCTCGCCCAGCTTCTGGCCCACGTACGCAAGCGCCAAACACCACGGCAACGATCCGGCGAAGGTGTAGATCACGAAGCGAGTGAGATTCATGCGCGCCACCCCCGCGGGAAACGCAATGAACGTCCGAATCGCCGGTAAGAGCCGGCTGACAAACACAATTATTTCGCCATACTTCGCAAACCAACGATCGGCGATATCGAGATCGTGTCGCGAGAGCAGGATGTAGCGCCCGTACTTCTCGATGAATGGTCGTCCACCATACATTCCCACCCAGTAGGCCACCAGCGAACCGAGCACGCAGCCAACCGCGCCCGCTACGCCGACCCACCACAGATTCATCTCGCCGCGGTAAACGAGATAACCGGAAAAGGGCATGATGATTTCTGAAGGCAACGGTATGCAGGCCGACTCGATCGCCATCAAAAGAACAATGCCCGAATACCCCATCTTGGAAATTGTCGCCACAATAAAGCTGGAAAGTATGCCGATGATTTTAGCAACCATATTGAGCTTACCGATCAGACCAACCGTGCTGGCCGATTAGCGGTACAAAAGCACATCCTCCATAATCTTCTTCTTTACGTCCTTGCTCGGTTTTTATGACCCGAATCAGTCGTTGACTCTCGCGCGACTCACCAACAGGCACCACCAAACGGCCACCCATCTTGAGCTGTGCGATCAGTGGCTCCGGCACGGTTGGACCACCGGCTGCAACGAGAATCGCGTCGTAGGGCGCGTTTGCCGCCCAGCCCAACGTCCCGTCAAAACACTTTACCGTGGCGTTGTAAATCCCCAGTTCCCTGATTCTCGCCTGTGCCTCACGCGCGAGATCGCCGATGCGTTCGATGGAGTAAACCTGGGCCGCGATCTTCGATAACACAGCCGTCTGATATCCGGAGCCCGCGCCAATCTCCAACACACGACTATTCGCATCCAGCTCGAGCAGCTCAGTCATCCTCGCCACGATGAAAGGCTGCGAGATTGTCTGGTTGGCACTGATCGGAAGCGCGTGATCACCGTAGGCGCGGCTTTGTAATGCTTCCGGCACGAAGAAGTGACGCGGCACGTTCCGCATCGCATCGAGCACTCTCGGATCGTTGATGCCATAGTGCTCGCGCAGGCGTGCAACCATGCGCTCTCGTGGGATGGAGTATTCCTGAAGTGAAGCGCGATGTTTGTTTGCTGGCTGCACCTAATTTCGGATTGGCAATTGCTTAGCTCTTTTGCAGTAGTTCGGGGTCTTTCAGATAATTCCAGGTTTCGATCGCCGTCAACGCCATGTGATCAGTCATGTCGCTGCGCAGCGGTGTCACCGACACATACCCGGACTTCACGGCGTGATAGTCAGTGCCCTCGACCGAGTTCGCATTAAAATACTCTTCGCCGATCCAGAAGTATGGTTTGCCGCGTGGATCGATGTGCTCAGTGATCACTGGCCGGGCGTTTTTAATTCCCTGCCGCGTAACCTTGACGCCTTTGATTGGCCCGGGAGGCAGATTGATATTCAACAACGTGCCTTCTGGTAAACCTTCTTCCAATACTTTTCGCGCGGCCACGACTGCAAAGGCCGCGGCTTCCGTGAAATCGAAATTATCTCGCGCTACCAGACTCAATGCCACCCCCGGCACGCCGAGAATCGTAGCTTCACGCGCGCCGGCGACTGTGCCTGAATAAGTAGCATCATCACCAAGGTTGCCGCCGTGATTGATACCGGAGACGCAGATGTGTGGTCGTTGATCTTCTTTCAGAATTCTGTTCAGCGCGAGTGTTACACAATCGGTGGGTGTGCCGTCGATCGCCCAGTGATGATCGTCGAGCT
>JAICQI010000695.1 GCA_025937955.1 Pyrinomonadaceae bacterium | reverse complement strand
TGGCCCTCGTGGCCCACCTTCGTTGGGGGGGGTGGGGGGGGGCCACAGCGGCCCACCCCCACAAATACTTTGCGCGAGACTTCTTTACTTGTAAGCTTCACGCAAGGAGGTACCTATGGAAACAGACTTCACTAACATCGCAGGCATATTCAAGTCCAATACCGACATCGTCAACAAAGCGATCGCCAACATCGATCCCGAACATTGGTTCAAGGGTCCAGGTGACGACTCAAATCACCTGATGTTTCTGATGGGACATCTGGTGGTTCACCGCGGGCATACATTGAGAGCACTCAGCGTCGAGTGGAAAAACAGGTGGCTGTCACTTTTTTCGCAGGGCGCCGAGCGGCTCGCCGATACTGCATATCCTTCGGTCGAAGAAATGCGCGCCGCATGGGAAGAGGTCTCGACCAAGCTGGCTAACGCGCTCCAGCAACCGGCGGCAGACAGGTTGGCGAAAGAAACGCCCAAGGGTCTGCCGACTTATGACGGCAAGATCAGCGGCACCGTCGCATTCTTCGCTTTTCACGACGCCTATCACACTGGCCAAATCAGTTACCTTCGCAAGTGGCTCGGTTACGGCAAGACGATCGGCTAAAAAAATTTTAGAGCCGCTGTCGATTTGACGTTCGTCGCGCGTCGTAAGGTTGAAAGCAGGATTTCAACTAAGGAGCGAAGACATGAAATACATGTTGCTGATTTACCAGGACGAACCAAGCTGGAACGCGCTGAGCGACGCTGAGCGACAGCAGATTTACCTCGAATACAGAAAACTGCGGGACGAACTACAAACTCGCGGACAGTTTGTGACCGGATCTCAGTTGCAACCGATCGCGACCGCAACGAGCGTGCGCGTACGCGACGGCAAAGAGCTCGTCACTGACGGGCCTTTCGCGGAAACGCACGAACAACTTGGCGGCTATTTTCTAATCGAAGCAAAGAACCTCGACGAAGCTACGAGCATCGCCGCTCGCATTCCATCCGCGCGAGCCGGGACGATCGAGGTGCGTCCTCTCGTGGAAACGGCGGCAGAGGCGTCCGCGTAAAATAAACCACAAAGGCACTAAGGCACGATTTTTTTCAATTTGTGCCTTAGTGTCTTTGTGGTTCAAAATGTCGGGCGTTGCGCTCGACCCTCGAACAAGTTTTTCGTGAAGAATACGGCAGAATCATTGCCACGCTGATTCGTATCTCCGGATCGTTCGATCTGGCGGAAGAAGCACTGCAGGAGGCGTTCACAGCTGCTGTATCGAAGTGGGAGCATGAAGGCAGGCCTCACAATCCCGGCGCCTGGTTAACAACCGTCGCACACCGCAAGCTGCTTGATGCAGTCCGCCGCGATCGCACCCGCACTGACAAACAGGCGGAACTCGAATACGAAACCACTCGCTTGCAACCGTTCGTGGAGCCTGACGTGATCAAAGAACCGGTAGAGTATCCGGACGATCGGCTACGGCTCATCTTCACTTGCTGCCATCCGTCTCTAAATCGCGAAGGTCAGGTTGCACTAACACTGCGCACGCTTGGCGGGCTAACCACCACTGAAATCGCGCATGCGTTTCTGTTGCCTGAAACAACCCTGGCGCAACGTCTCGTCCGAGCGAAACAAAAGATCCGCCTCGCGGGCATTCCGTACGAAGTCCCGTCGCTGGACATCATCGGTGATCGACTGGCTGCCGTCCGTGCGGTTATCTATCTGATCTTCAATGAAGGCTATGCTGCGAGCGCGGGTCAAAACTTGATTCGCAACGACCTCTGCACCGAAGCGATTCGTCTGGGACGAGTGCTTTGCGAGCTGCTGCCTGACGAGCCCGAGAACATGGGTCTGCTCGCGCTAATGCTTTTGCAGGATTCACGACGCGAGGGGCGTGTTAACGATCGAGGCGAACTGGTGACGTTGGAGGAGCAGGATCGCTCACGTTGGGATGCCCAAGAGATTGAAGAGGGTGTGCAGTTGGTCCAGGCAGCGCTTTCCCTGCGTCGCGTGGGCAGCTATCAACTGCAAGCCGCGATAGCAGCCGTTCATGCTGAAGCGGAGCGTGCAGACCAGACTGACTGGCGGCAAATCGTAGCGCTTTACGAAGAGCTGATACGAATCACTTCTTCACCAGTTGTAGCTTTGAATCACGCGGTGGCAGTCGCGATGAGTGAAGGATTCGAGCGAGGTTTGAGTTTCATTGAATCCGCCGGCGCGGACGGCAAACTCGAAAATTACTACCTCTTCCACGCCTCGCGCGCCGATCTCCTGCGACGCCTGCACCGCCTCGACGAAGCCCGCGCCGCCTACACCCGCGCCCTCTCACTCACAACCAACCACGTCGAGCAAAACTACATCCGCCGCCGGCTAAACGATCTTACTGCGCCACAAAAAGGCAAATAAGCACAAAACAGTTTCAGTAAACCATTTTGTGCTTCAGGTGCCTTTTTGTGGCTATCTTCGATCTGTTTTAGTTAGCGATTGTAACTGTGGCAGTGTTGGTATTTTGTTTAGCCTGGAACTGCTGCCAATAGTCTTTGACGAAGTTTTTCTGCTTGCCGTGGCCAAAACCGGAGCTGAAGTCATACTGTTCCATCTCGGCCAGAACCTGCTCGAGGTTCCAATTATCCTTATTGAAGCGATAAACCGCTCCCACGACTCCGGTACGATGACGCCCGCCAGCGCAGTGTACGTAAAACTTGCCAGTCTCCGGATCGTCAACAACCTTCAAAAACTCATTCACCTGGTCCATGCGCGGATAGCTCTTGTCAACCATCGGAATGTTGACGTAACGCAGTCCCGCAGCTTCGACGGCAGGTTGTTCGTACTCCCGTGAGTTATCCGTTAAATCGATGATGGTCGTAATACCAAGCTCGGCGAGCGCTTTGTAATCTTCTTCACTGGGACGCGCGCCACGATAGAACCGATCGTCCATCTGGCCGAAATTCTTGATCTTGATGTTTGGGAACTTGCTGTACTTTTCTTTGCCGACAGATGCGGTGGAAACTGCAAAAACCAATGCCAGAATCGCGATAACGGCAGACGGAAACTTGGGAATCGATCTCATTTAACACTCCTCAAACGGTTAAAATATCGGGCCTGAATAACTTATGCCGGAGTCGTTGGTTAAGATTCAGGTCCGGCACCGTCGGTTGCACTGGGTTTTTTTGTACGTTTTCGCACCGGCCTGTCATTTTGAAAGGCTTTTTTAGGCGGTTTTTATCTACTGTTGCGAGACGTAACCGAGTGAGCTAAAATGCGCTCAATCGGCGAAAGTTGCTGGGGTGAGGACAGTGACTATGAGGCTGAATGTCTCACGCCAACCTTGAGAGCCCCGGAACCATTCCGGGGCTCTCGGTTATTTAGAGTCAGGATTTTGCAAGATTTTTAACCACAAAATCGACCCGACGCTACCGCGTTACGGTACTGACCCGATCCAGGCAGACAGATCGAATCCGACGAGGGCTGACAAACCGCTGATAGTCCGGGCATAATGCCTGTCACGGAGGAACACCTTCTTACTTTGCTTATCCAGTCGATCGAACTGCGCGAAATCCGCCTGCCTCTCGTCCACTTCTTCGAAACAAGCTTCGGTCGAACTACTGAGCGACGCATTGTCCTGGCGCGCGTGACT
>JAICQI010000218.1 GCA_025937955.1 Pyrinomonadaceae bacterium | reverse complement strand
CTGGAACGCGGACAAGGATCAGTGGGTCGTGGAAAAAGATCAAATCGAAATCACCGTCGGTAGTTCATCGGCTGACACAAGACTACGAAAAACGATTCGAGTGCTGTAAGGAATCATTAGTAGTTCAGTTTGAAATTACGCCGAAGGCGTTGGCTAATTACAGCCCAGGGTTGTCGCTGCGCTCCAACCCTGGGCTGGAATTAGCCAACGCCTTCGGCGTTAAACAATTCCGTGCTTTGTTTCGTGGTTCGGCAGAAAGGAAGCGGTTGTGGAAGTCGAGTATGAACTCACCCATGATGACCTCTACCACTTCCAGTGGCGCGCCTGCTTTCACTCGCCGTCTGCAAAGCGCAAAAAGCTTAAATTCTACCTTTATACATTGCTGGTCCTCGTCTTCTTGTCCGTGCTGCCGTCCCTCTGTTCTGATGGCTTCGACATCTCGTACGTCAGTTTTGTGTGGATTCTTTTCTTCTTCCCCGTATTCGTCGTCGCATTTTCGATCATAGAGAGGCGGCAAACCCGGCGTGCACTATTAGAGCTCCTGAAAGAAGAGAAGCCGGGTAGAGGGCAAGTCGGAACTCACAAGGTTGTCTTGAACGAGGCTGGGTTGGTGGAGAGTACGGCGGTGGGCGAGTCGCGCTGCTCATGGGCCGGCGTGGACCGGGTTGAACACGATCAGAAATATATGTACATCTATACCTCCCCCCATTCCGCACACATTATTCCGAAGCGGGCGTTCAACAACTTGCACGAGGCCGAATCTTTTTATCAACTCGCCAGAGTCAGTAAGCAGCGCGCAGCACTCACGAATTAGACGCGCGGCGGTAAATCAACGAATTGCTGACGTTGCGAATCATCTTTCCAACTCTTCTGTTTCGATGGTCCAACACGAGGACGTACAGCTCACGCGGATTCGTTTGTGCCCGTGGAAGTCTTTTGGCGAAACTCAGATCCTCATCAGACCCATCGAACCACCGTCGATCAAAAACCAGGCCCATTACGTAGAGCGGTGCTTCCGGTACGTACTGCACCTCTTTACGAACCAGGTAAGCCTCTTTGATGCGCGGACATTTGGCGAGTTCCTGACGTATCTGCTGGACTTCATCTTCGGGCAGATCGTTGCTGGTGAAGCTGTCGACGAAACTCGCTTGAGTACGCTCAGCGGTGGCGTTCTCGTAAATCCGGTGGAGCTCCGTCATGCGGCTCTGATAAGGCGCGGCGCCTACCGGATCCCCGATTTTCATTAGGTAATTGAAGATGAGATTCGAGCCGTAATAGATATTGGCTGCATCGAGATCCATTGCCCGCTTCACGAAATGGATGCCTTCAGCATTTTTCTCGCTAAGTAGTATGGTCCCCAGCGCAAGATTAGCGGGTGCGTGGTCCTGGTCGAGTCGTAAGAGCTCGCGATAGAGAAGCACGGCGGTTTCCTGGTCGCGATTAGCTGCTTCGCGAGCACGCTTTAAGATTTCGGCAGCGGGGCCGGCGTCCTCTTCCGGGCGGTCGGGATAAAACTCTCGCGCGCGTTTTTCCCAGTCAGCTATCAACTGCTGAGTCAGCTCATCCAGAGAATCTCCAAAGTAAACGTCTGCCGCAAATTCAGAGATAGGCGTTGGCAGTCGCGCCTCCTGGCCCAGCGCGCGCAATCGATCTTTCAATGCAGGATGTGTGTTGTAGGTTCTCGCTTCCGCCGAGAGTGAATATTTCAGCCAGCGCAGTGCCTCCTCATTATGCGACTCGCTTCGAAGTGCCTTTGTCATTTCGGCAACGCGAGCGGGTAGCGAAAATTCAGTTGACAGCACGTCCTTAAATTCGGGCTCATACTGATAAAAGATCTGCATGCCGTATTCAAACCTGATCAGAGCGTCGGCTGTTACTTCGGCAGTCGTTATCTCAGCCGCGAGTCGATCCGCTTCATATTCTCGAGTTCGAGCAAAAGCAAACGAGTAACGGCTAAAGTAATTCACGTATCGTCGAAAGAAGAGGTTAAAGAGCCACGCTCCTCCACGTTGCTGCTCGTTAAGTCGCCAGTGCAGTGGTGTCCAGACCTCACGGGCCTGATAAATCCAGGTGTCCAGGGGAGTGCCGCTGAAATGGCCCAGCTCATGTGTCAACAGCGCTCGAAATTGAGCGGGCGTCAGGACGTGCATGAGCGGCATGCCGATGTCCAGCTCGTAACGCGACCACCCGAATAATCCAAGGCGCGGAACGGGTGTGAGTACAAGATCGAACTGGTCAGTCAGGACGACCTTATGTAGTTGCGGACCATGAATCGCTCGCCTGATCTCGCGGATCGTTTCAAAGAGTTTCGGGGCCTTTTCCTCCTCCAAGGGCGGGTCTTGAGACTCGCAACCCCTTACCTTTACCCAGAGCTCCTGAACGAACTTGCCGGCGAGGATAAGCAGTAAGATCTCGATAAAGATCAATGGACCGTAGAGACCTTTACCAGTGATGATGGACCAAAGGAGCAGGCCCAGAAGCACGAGAAAGATCGCCGGTAGCAAGAGGATGTAGCAGTAGCCCACCAGCGCGAGCAGGAATAGCTTCAGTTTGTAAAGCATAGTGGGCTTAATCTGGGTCATCGACGTCGTCTATGACCGGGAGTGCGTGCAATCCTGCTGCTGCTTCCTTCACCAGCGTCGCATCAGTAGAGTTGTTGAACACATCCTCGAAATCACTTTTGGCAAGTTTATACTTACCCTTCGCTGCATAACATTTTCCACGGACGACGAAAGCCATGGTCCAGACTGAGCACATCATTGTCTTTGCCGAAACGGCCGCGTCACAATCGGCGATAGCCAAATCGTAATCACCCATCTGGTAGTAAGTCTCGGCGCGATTCACAAGTGTCAGTGCGGCGTCCTCGGCGAGCCGGAGTGAGTGTTTATAGTCGTACAGGGCGCAGTCGTAGTCTCCCTTCCTGGAGTAGGCGCGGCCGCGGTAAAGATATCCGACCTGATAGCCCAATTTGCAATCGACGAGTTTGTGAAACTCGGAGATCGCCGCATCTACTTCGCCTTGTTCGCTCAAAATAATCGCTCGCACCGCCTGCGCTTCGCGAGACCTGGGATCCAGCGCCAGAGCGCGTTCAGCATCAGACTGGGCCTGGTCCAGGTCGCCTCGCCTGATGTGAACAAGAGCGCGTTCTACATAAACCCGGGAATCCTTCGGATTTGCTGCAATCGCCGCGGCATGAAGCTTTAGTCCTTCCTCAAATTCGTCATGCTTATCGACATAAGCCGTGCCGCTTTTCGACTGAGAACCACTTACGTCCCACATGAGCGCGAGCAAAGCGGTGGTGAGAAACGCATACAGAAAGCCCACGATTGCGCCGGCCGCCGCGGCGGAACTGGCGGTTGAGAGTGTCAAGGTATTTGTGTAGAGGAACAGCCATCCCGTCAGGGCCGCAACCGTGCCGAGCGGCGCAGCGCGCCACACCCACGTAATGAATTCGCGCACGTGTGCGATTCTTAAGGTTGTATGGAACATTCCGATCACAAAGCTCAGCACCACGACAAGCGGCAAAGCAATCACGATCCACGACGTCAAGCGAGAAACAGCAGCAGCTACAGCGGCGAGTAAGAACGAAGGTAGGAAAATATTCGTTACTAGCCACCACGTATCTCCCGCAAACAATCGCTGCGCCAATTTCATAGACGCTCTTTTGATCACGAAGACAGCGAGGAGATATGCGGTGAGGAGCCACCACGGTGAGGCTAGTTGCGGGCTAAATGTCATGGCGCCAAACGCGCCGGCGACAACTCCCTGGACCACCCACCAGACATAAATCGTCCACTTCGACTCCTCGAAAACTTTGACAGTCTCTTGAACAAAGACTCGTTTCTTGACGATGTTGGATGGGAGTTGTGTCATAGAGCAGGTTCGAGCAGAGGGCAGTCAGTGAGGATGTATTACGATTACTGCCGCGGTGTCAGCACGAACGACTTCGTGACTGGTGTGCTGTATCTTTCGCCATCGAAGTTTTCGATTGTGAACTTAACGTTGCCGGCGGTTAGATCTTCAGGCAGCCGGACGATCAGCGCATCGTTTGAATATAACGAGAAGTCGTTCGGTGAAAGCGTGAACTTTTCATCCCCTTGTTCGAGCGTGATGCGGACGAATTTCGGATTGTAATCAAGACCACGAACCCGAATCGTGAGATACCGTCGCTCAGGATCGTAAGCATGAAAGTCTCTCCCTGCTTCCTTTTGTGCCGCATGCATTTGTCTTAGTCGATCCAGCTCGGCGTCCGTTGATTCACCCACACCGCTCACTTCCGGCGGCAGCACTTCGTCCACAATCTCCAAAGGTACCGGAGCACTCATCCCGCTTTGCTCGCCGCGCAGGGGATTCAACACACGCACCTGGACGCGGCCGATGAGCTGTCGCGTGGTTCTCACGAAAAATGCCACGGGCGCATCGGGCTCTTTGCTGGGGCCAATTAGCGCTGAGTTCTTTTCTATCGTCGCGAAGTAGCGAGCATTACCCTGTTCGACTATCACTTGTGTTTCTTTCGGCGACGGTTCGAGCGTGCGTCGATGATCGACTGATATCTGAACCGATTGTCCTGCGCCGATCCGGTTGGGAGCCAGCAGCAGCACTCGTGGCGTAGTCACGTTCGGGACCTCTGCTGCGCGCGTCATGTCAGTGATGGCAGCGGTGATATTCACGGGGTCGCTGACCTGGCCATTTGCCTTCAGACGTATTTCCATTTCGGCCTTGCCCAACACAAGCGCCGGCGGTACATCGACTTCCAACTCCTCGCGGGCAACGAAGAAGCCGACACCGCGGCCTCGCTCTTCGACTCTGGAAGGACTGCTCGCAATTCGTGTAACTGCGTCGTAATCGTTACCGTCTTGCTTGAAGCGAATCAGGACTGCAGCATCCGGATCGTCAGGATCGACAAGCGGGTGAACGGAGATCCGTGCAGTCGCGCCACGTTCGAGTCTCCAGCCCATGTCATTTCCGGCGAGCTTCCCCGGCGTTCTATCAGGAGGCAGGCCTCCCGCAGCCAGTACGGCGGTGGTTGTCACTAAAGGGCGCAATGGCTTTTCGATTATCTCCATGGCGACCGCGTTCCCGCGTTGACCTTTATAACTGGCGATGACTTCTGCTGGTCCTGAATGCAGTCCCTTCGGAACCACAAAGCTAACTGACTGGTAGGCGCGCATCTTCATACCGGCAAAGTCGATGGTGTTTCGGTTTACGGTATCCGTGTTCGTTACCGGGACCATCGTAAACTTGACGATCCGCACCTTCGCTAGTTGCGTGACGCCGTCTTGCGATACTTCAACTTTGAAAGCTGTAGCCGGAAGCGGCATCGGGGCCGCGTCTGAATTCAACCCCTCGATCAGCACATCCATGACCTGACCAGGCACGGCTTTGTCAAAAGGTTTTATGCCAGCGACGGTGAAGGATTGTTGTTGAGATCGAGCGGCGAGTGGAGTCACCATCAACAGCACCAGCAAAAGGAAACTAAGTTTCATCACTTCCCTCACAGCAGCGGTCTACAGGGCCACTCATTTGACAACTAAACACGCCCTAACTACAAGATGCCACGGGCTTGCCCCGTGGAGTGTCACGCTGGACTGGCTATACACTTCTTCCAACCAGCAAAACTGGATGCCACGGGCTTGTCCCGTGGAGGTTTCACGTTCGCTGCTATGTAGCTTCAAACGTGAGAACTCCACGGGACAAGCCCGTGGCATCTGGAGAGTTGGGGTTTAGATTCTGTGTAGCAGCCAACGTGAGAACTCCACGGGACAAGCCCGTGGCATCTGGAGAGTGGGGTTTAGATTCTGTGTAGCAGCCAACGTGAGAACTCCACGGGACAAGCCCGTGGCATCCCTATAGCCAAACTCTTGAAGGTCCTCGAAGCGGCGGCGAATGCTGCAAAGCAGCACAAACGGAAAACTGTCAAAAATTACAGTAGTTAGCCGTTCCTGCCTGACATAGAGTTTCCTAGCTCTAAATCTTGTTCAACCCCGAAACGCGGTAATGTATGAAGCCAGTTACGCAGCCAGACCCTGGATTTGAACGCCGGGTGCCCTCGAATTTGTGGGATACGTTGATGCGTGTCGGATTGATTGGCGCGTTAGTCGTACTGTGTTTTCAGGTCTTTTCGCCATTTCTACACCTGATGGTTTGGTCGATCATTCTGGCGGTCACGCTGTATCCGCTGCATCGAATGCTTGCCCGCAGGATCGGCGGTAGGCAGGGGGTGTCCTCGATTATTCTAGTGATCCTGGGTATTGGCTTGATCGTCGTCCCTTCGTGGTTGCTAATCATTTCATTTGCCGACTCCATTCAGAGTCTCGTCAGCGGTGTGCAACAAAACACACTGCACGTACCACCTCCACGAGCGGGAGTAGAAAATTGGCCCATCGTCGGCAGGAATCTACACGAGGTCTGGTCAAAGGCTCATGCCGATCTGCCCGCGCTGGTTCAAAGCATGCAGCCGAAGATTGGCGATTTGGCTCGAAAAGCGCTTTCGATGGTCGCCAGCATAGGAACTACCATGTTGTTGTTCCTGGCCTCGTTCATCGTTGCCAACATTATCCTGGCCTATGGCGACGCAGGTGCGCGGGGTGGGCGAGCAATCTTCTCTCGTATCGCCGGCTCATCCCGGGGCGAGGCGCTTGCCAATCTTGCACTCTCAACCATTCGAGCTGTAGCGCTGGGCGTCATCGGTGTTGCAGCCATTCAAGCGCTTCTTATTGGGCTGGCGCTGTTGCTCGCCGGCATACCTGTGGCGGGTGTACTGGCCATCGTTGCACTCGTATTGGGTATTGCTCAAGTGCCGGCGCTAATCATCACTGTTCCTGCCATCATTTACATCTGGGCAAGTGGTAATTACAGCACCACGGCGGCGATCGTACATACCATCATCCTGCTGTTGACCGGCCTCGTCGATAACATTTTGAAACCGCTTATGTTGGGCCGCGGGGTTGATATTCCGATGCCGGTAATACTTTTCGGCGCGCTGGGAGGTATGGCGAGCGGTGGAATTCTGGGGATGTTTGTGGGCGCGACGGTGTTGGCACTCGGGTACGAGCTCTTCACGAATTGGGTTGCCGCCAATCCCGAGTCCGCTCCACCGGCAACACACTCCCTCGAACCTGTTCAAGGTACGATGGGATGAAGTTCACCAGGATTTATACTCAACCCCTCCGGAAAAAACCGGTCCGCAAAAGAAGGGCTGCATCGCGCGCGTCCACAGGTTGATCAGGATAGCTCCCGGAGAACTCGTATGACCGGCCGGTCGCAGGACCGTTGACCCTGACGTGTGAAGTTTGAAGGTAATGAAGCATTACCTGGAGATAGCCGGAAGCAGGCGCTGCGTTTGGTAACCCCGCAGGCTGGCTCGCTATAGTGCGGGCTGCCGCCTCAGACGCTGGTGGTGTGATGACGGGCGCTCTCGTTTGCAGCGTGTTCTTGATACCCGTTCGTTTCTGTTCGCAACATCCCAAGGTCTTTTTCCTCCTCTGGTTTGGTGATTTGCTCAATAACGATTGGTTCCTGACCAAGGCGTTCCAGCAAGCAAGCTGCTCCAGACAGCGCCACCCAGGTGAGTAGCAGTTCCAGTGGTCGCCGGGTTACAAACAGGGCAATCGGAAGTGCTACCCACAAACTAAGACACTTAAAACAATCCATCAGCTGACCTGCCAGACCCGACCCTAATCGCAATCTAAACCTTGCCACCAGGTCAGCCGGGCCGTCCTCATTCGCAAGCAGGTGTGTAATTCGCCAGGTTGCTAAAACAGCAACGATCAAACGTAACGAATAGTCCATGTGCTATTCCTACGGCTTAAGGTCTTCACCGGCCACTGCAAACATACTTCAATACATATGCGCAGATTTCAGGATTTGTGTCTGACGAACTATCTTCGACCCGTCTTGCTGCTTAGGATTGCTGCGCCGGAATTTCAAAATAGGTCTATACTCTGACTCCATTCTAAAGCGTTTAGAAGAGCCATCCCGGGGACTAACGGAGGAATTTTACAGCGACTATCTTCCTGCCTGGTGCAGGAGGGAAATAGGAAGGAGGAAGTATGATCGTCACTTTGTATGCCAACCCCGCGGATGATCCCCGAAACCAGCAGCCGAAGGAATGATCCTTGAGGGCATGAAGTGGATTCAAGCCGGTACGTCGTCGCCGTCGCTAACCTGTACTACCATGAACGACAAACCCATTGCGCTCGAGGCTTATGAAACTCTCGCTGAGGCGTATGCATCGGTGGTTGATACAAAACCGCACAATGCGTATTACGAGCGTCCGGCGACGCTTTCGTTACTTCCCGACGTCAAAGAAAAAAGAGTTCTTGATGCCGCGTGTGGTCCAGGCGTTTATTCCGAATGGTTGCTTGCAAACGGTGCT
>JAICQI010000580.1 GCA_025937955.1 Pyrinomonadaceae bacterium | reverse complement strand
TCATAACGTCTTCGAGGATAACGTCTTCTCAAATAATGTTGCGGGCGCGGCGATCATGTACTCGAACAAGATCGACATGCGTCGTAACGCTTTTATCCATAACCGCGGATTCAGTTCCTTCGGAATTCTATTTCAGGAATGCAATGAAATTGTGGCTGAAGATAATTTCATAGTCGATAACGCTACCGGAATCTTCATGGAGGCGCTGCGCAAGACCACGTTTCGCCGCAACACCATCGCGAACAATGACGTCGCGCTACGGATGTTCAGCAATTCCGACGCGAATGTACTCACAGAGAATAATTTCATTAACAACCTGAGCCCACTGCAACTCGTCGGCAAGCGGACTACAACCAGGTGGTCAGAGAACGGTCGGGGGAATTTTTGGAGCGACTATGACGGCTACGATTTGAACGAAGATGGACGCGGCGACGTGCCGCAAAAGATTCAAAATGTTTTCGAGTACATGGAAGGCAATCATCCGCGCTTGCGGTTTTACCTCGAGAGCCCGGCCGCCCGTGCATTGGCGGTGGCAGAAAAGGCCTTTCCGATCCTGAGAGGGTCTTCGGAAGTGGATGAGGCGCCATTGATGAAACCAGTCAAGATGCAAAACCCGTATCGGGCAGAGATGTCTGCAAGGCGGTTTGATGCAGGGTTGATGATAGGTTCGCTCTTCATCCTGAGCGTCGCCGGGATTGTGATTTGGAAAGGACAGAGTCTTAAAAGAAGATGACTATTCAAGTCAGCAAACTGACTAAGAGGTTCAAAGACTTCATTGCGGTTAACGACGTGTCGTTTGACATTGAACGCGGCGAAACCTTTGCGCTGCTCGGACCAAACGGCAGCGGCAAGACGACCACGCTGAAGTGCCTGGTCGGATTGACCCTGCCAACCACAGGCAAGATCACGGTGGACGGCTTAGACGTCGGGCGTCAGGCCCGCGCGGCGAAACGATTAATGAGCTTTCTGCCGCAGCGGGTGGGGTTCAGCGATCAATTGACCGGACGGGAGGTGCTGGAGTTTTACTGTCGTCTACGCCGCATACCATCGCAACGCATCGACGAAACTCTTAACACGTCAGACTTCCATTTCAACGGTTTCTTTGACAAGTCAGTCAGCCAATTCTCAGGCGGCATGACTCAACGTTTGGGGCTGGCGGTCGCTTGTTTGCCCGATACGCCGATTCTGGTGCTGGATGAGCCAACCGTGAGTCTTGATCCAAATGGAGCAATCCAATTCCGTGAGTTTCTTGCTTCGCTCAAGCGCAAAGGCAAGACGATTGTGTTCACATCTCACATGCTGGCGGATGTGGAGCAACTCGCTGATCGCGTTGGAATCATGGTCCAGGGACGACTGGTTGCTTTGCAATCGATAGAGGGTTTGCGGAAAGAGCTAATGCGAAATGCTCGATTGCGAATCACGCTGTCGAAGTTGGACTCACATTTCATAGATGCAGCAAAGCGCGCGGGAGCGATAGATGTGACGCTCGAGGAAAACTCTCTAGTGTTGACTTCCTTGGCAGAAAAGCGTTTGAACGTTCTGCGAGCCATCGAAGACTCGGGCGGACAAATAGAGAGCTTCGCAACGGAAGAGTTATCGCTCGAAGACATGTATATGAAGTACGTGAGTTAGGCCACAAGAATGCACATAAAGCTCAAATTTATCTGCATGATCATCTGCGTCAGTCTGCTCGCGAGCTGTCAGCAGCAAAGACTGGAGCCGGTGGCCCTCGCCCCCGAAGACATGTGTTCCTTCTGCCGGATGGCGATCTCGGAAAAACGTTACGCAGCTCAACTGTCAGACAGCGAAGGACAGGTGTTTAAATTTGACGATATCGGCTGCATGGCCAACTTCATGCAGCGTAATGACATTGACGGCAAAAGCGTGGCGCGCTTCGTAATGGATTTCGATGAGCGCATCTGGATCAAAGCTGAGGATGCTTATTACGTGGAGTCGTCAGAGGTAACGACACCAATGAACGGAGGGGTGATTGCTTTCACAACTCAGCCAAAGGCGCAGCAGGCGGCCGAGAAATTCCACGGCAAGATACAGCGCTTCGGAGAGGTTTTTCAGTAAACAAATGGACCTAAACGCGATCATTACTATTGCGAGGCAAGAGCTGGTTATCAACATTAGAAACCGCTGGACACTCGTCTTCGCTGGAGTCTTCGGTGCTCTGGTCCTGGCGATCTCTTACTTCGGATTGGTAACGGGTGGTGTAGTGGGCTTTCAGGGATTCGCACGCACGTCTGCGAGCCTGCTCAACATGGTGCTCTACATCGTTCCGCTCGTTGCGCTGGTGATGGGAACTCTCAGCTTCACGAGCGAGAAGAGTGGCAGCGAGCTATTATTTTCTCAGCCAGTAACTCGCGGTGAGATACTGCTTGGCAAATTCCTGGGCTTGTTTGTATCGATCCTTACAGCCACGCTGGTGGGCTTTGGGCTTGCAGGTGTACTCATCGCTGCGAACGCTGGAACTCAGGGCTCATTGCGTTACCCCGCCCTCGTGGCTT
This sequence comes from Pyrinomonadaceae bacterium, assembly GCA_025937955.1. Classification (GTDB taxonomy): domain Bacteria; phylum Acidobacteriota; class Blastocatellia; order Pyrinomonadales; family Pyrinomonadaceae; genus PSRF01. Next base: position 1,874 of record JAICQI010000580.1, on the reverse strand, counting down.
TTTCCCTTTTGTTAGCACTTATTTTTCTGAGTTTGTCCGCCTTCATCTCGGCACTTTGCCGGCGCAAGAGTAAAGCATTTGGAGTTGCGCTGTTCGTTTGGTTTTTCTTTGTGCTTTTCTACGATCTCCTGGTCATAGGTGCGACGTTCATGTTTAATGAGCGAACCGCCAACACCTTCATCTTCGGATCGCTGTTTGGAAATCCCGTGGACATGGTACGCGTCGCCAGCCTGATGACACTCAACGGCAAGGACATCTTCGGCGCAGGCGGCGCCGCGCTTTTGAGATTCTTGGGCGGCGAGCGTTTGAGTTTCGCGTTGCTGCTTGTTGCTCTTTCGTTCTGGACTGTGGTTCCCCTTGTCGGCGCACAGAGGCTGCTTAGACGACAGGACATTTAGGGTCTTTGACAGGCAGTGAAACATGAAGAAGCTTTTCTTGGTGGGCGGGGCAGCGATCGTTATCATCGCGGTTGTCGCCGCACTCTTCTACTTTCGTTCTAGCGACCGCTACGAAAGCCTGCACTATGAACGCGAAGAGACAGAGTTAATCATTTCAAACATTCCTCGGGCGCAATTCACTCTTTTCAAAGCAGGCAAAGATCTTCAAGACGCGTTGGCGCTGCCTTCCATCGATGGCGAACGAGCCTGGCTGTCCAGAGGGAATTATTTTCTGAAGGTCGATCAGGGTGCACGATCATTTTTTTATCCAGTTCCGATGTTGGGCTATCGCAGTGGTCCAGACAAAAGCGGCACATTTAATGTCACCATTCGCCTACCAGGTACAGACTCACCGCACGGAATACTTCCGGACTTGCCCGATTACGTTTTTATCCCTAGTGGTCATTTTCTTTTTGGTGACCGCCTGAACCCACAGGAACCACATTACGTTTGGCTGGGCGGTTTTTTTATTAACCCTTTTGAAGTTACCAATGCCGAGTTTCGGGAGTTTTTGAATGACTCGCGTGGATACCGTGACGATTCGAACTGGACTGACGCAGGCAGAAACTGGAAAACGAATAACGTTTCTCATGCGAGCGCGTTGTTGAAACCAACGGACGGCGAATACAAACGCTTCGGTCAACCGGACCAACCTGTGGTCCAGGTTAATTGGTTTGAAGCCAGTGCCTTTTGTCGTTGGCTGACGAAAACTTTCGGCAGAGGAGCATGGACATTCGGCTTACCCACTGAGGCGGAGTGGGAAAAGGTCGCGCGGGGCCCGGATAATTTTGATTACGGGCTTGGCATGAATATCAGTGATAAGGAAGTCAATTTGTATAACTGGAAAAAGAATCCAGGGGCTGAGATCACTGTGGTTGGAGTTATCGAAACAAAATCAAAGTACCTCGCCAATCGTTATGGCGTTTATCACATGACGGGCAACGTCGCCGAATGGACACAGTCGATCTACCGCCCTTTCAATCGTCAGCACCCTTACCTTGATGACGATGATCGTAACCATGATGAGGTGTCGGGCGAACGGGTACTGCGCGGCGGTTCGTGGTACACGGCGAGCATTGCTGTTCTCTACGTTCCTTATCGCGAAAATTTTCGCCCTGAAGTCCACGCGCCTTATCTCGGATTCAGAGTTGTGGCCCGCCCGGTACCCTAAACATGTTGAAGGGGGCTACATCTGGAAAGCGGTGCCAGGCAGTATTGGAGATTCTTACTCATTTTGAGGATCACGAAATCCAAGCAAGCGGAAGGTCCGCCTAGCTTTTACGTCAAAAAGAGACGCCGCATGCGTGCACAAGGCCGCATGCGGCGTGAGATGGATGGCCCAAAGGAGAGGCCACCACGGCTGAACTTATGTCACTTTCACTTCGATCTGTTTTGGAATTGCCGCCGGCGTCTTTGGCAGCGTCACAGTCAGCAATC
>JAICQI010000264.1 GCA_025937955.1 Pyrinomonadaceae bacterium | reverse complement strand
CCCTTCGAACGAAAAGGTAGTCTCCTCCGCTTCAGACTCGATGCAGTTGTTGCCTGGAACGAACCGGCGCGTTAACGAGCACAAAGCAAATCTAAGTGACTCGATCAGCGGAGCTGTGCGCGTGCTAGAATGCCCGCCGCTCCTGTGATGGCTGCAACCGGAAAGGAGCACGATGTCAGTTTACAAGCGTAGGGGAAGTTGGTTCTGTGACATCACGATCGACGGCCGGCGAGTGCAGCGAGTACTAAAGAAGGCACGCACGCGAGCGCAAGCTATCAAAGCCGAGAGCGTGATCCAGAACAAGCTCTTTGAAAATAAGTACAAGGTTGAGAAGAGGCCGGAAGTTCGCTTTGATAAATTCGTCAAAGATCATTTCCTGCCTTACTCAGAATTACACAAGCGGACGTACCCAGACGACGTTCTAGTCTGCAACATGCTTTTCGAGACCTTCGGACGGATGAATATTTCGGAAATCAATCCGCCGATGATCGAGAAGTTCAAGCAGAAGAGACTCGAAGGCGAGACGACGTACAAACGCAAGCGTAATCCGGCAACGGTGAATCGCGAACTTTGCGTCTTGTCGAAGATCTTCTCACTAGCCTTCGATGCAGAGTTGATCGACAGCAATCCCTGCCGGCAAGTGCGGAAGTTTCGCGCTGATACTCGAAGGACACGCTATTTGACCTTCGATGAAGAAGCCAGGTTGTTCGAGAAGCTCGAAGGTCAGGAATGGGTAAAGCGAATCGTCACGATGGCGATCAACACCGGAATGAGACAAGGCGAGATCTTCAGTCTCACCTGGTTCGACGTGGATTTGTCGCGAGGTTTGCTCCACGTTCGTGTTTCGAAGAACGGGAAAGATCGGTTCGTTCCCATCAATCAGACGATTCGCACAATATTGGAAAGATTGCACGCATCAGCGAGTATGTCTTTCCAAGTCCGAAGACCGAAGGTCGTCTTGTCGACGTGAAGTTTCGCTTCGATAAGGCAAAGAGGGAAGCCGGGATTAGAGATTTCCGCTTCCATGACCTGCGTCACACCGCCGCCACTCGCATGGCAGACGGCGGAGCCGATGCGTTCGCGTTGGCCGAGATCTTCGGATGGTCAGACGCGTTCCAACCATAACCCAGTCGCCGCAAGCGCTTGAACAACTTCGGAAAGCCCTGCTCTGGTCGACCATGGGCCAACTCCAGCAGCAACTTGATCACTTCGCCATCGCGATTCGGTTGCAGCTGGTAACGATGGACCGAGCGGCAGAGTGCCATGACACGACAGGCCAGGCGCTCGCTCACCTGGAATTGCTCACGGATGCCGGCAATCAACTTTCTTTTGACCGCCGGCTTTAAAGCTTTTTTGTGAGCACCTCTTTCAGGATACGATGTTCCAAAGACAGCTCGGCATACATGGCCTTTAAACGCCGATTTTCTTCTTCCAACTCCCGCAACCGACGAATGTCCGACGCCTCCATGCCGCCGAACTTCGACTTCCACTGATAGTAAGTAGCCTCGCTAATCTCATGCTCGCGACAGACGTCTTTCACGGTCCGTCCCGCTTCCACCGCTTTCAAGATCGCGATGATCTGGTGTTCGCTGAATTTGCTCTTTCGCATTGGGGTCTCCTGGCGTCATACTCACCCGGAAACCTCTATTTTTCAATGGCCGTTTTTGAGGGTACTTACACTCTCATCAGAGGACAGGCGTGTGTTCAATTCATGAGTGCCCCAAACTGCCCCATACATTTCTGAAGTTATGTAAGCCAGTGACAGACGCTTGCAAGATGCTTTGGTATAAACGGCACGACGTTGGGCGCGTTTACCCCGTGCCTGATGGATCCTTAATCGTCGATACAAAATTACCCCATCGTAATCGTAAATACGAGGGCCTGAATTTAGAGAGACAGGAAGGCAATGTCAACACCTGTCGATGTTGCAATGCTAGTAAGCTTTATCGCTAGTTTGCCGGCTCCCGGACCGCTGAGCTACGGACTGCTCTCTTCAGTATTGGCCTTCAGGCAGATGAACTCACACCATCAGGAGAAATACTATGAATTGGAACCAAACGTTTCATCCGGCCAGACTGGAAGAGAGGCTTGAGAATAATGTTGTACGTTGTCATTTGTCGCCGCGAAACTGTCGGATAAGAGATGGCCAGCACGGCTTCTGCGGTGTTCGCGCAAACCGCGGCGGCCGCCTCGTGTCACTAAACTATGGAAAGAGCGTGCACGCAACTGAAGAGACCATCGAAACCGAAGCTGTGAACCACTTCGGTCCGGGCGAACGGATCCTGTCGATGGGCAACATCGGTTGCATGATGAACTGCTCCTACTGCCATAACTGGAAGACATCGCAGGCTCGCTACGTTTCCGATAAGGACGTTTACTATTACAGCCCGGAAGACGTAGTCGACATGGCGATCCGTCATGGCATTCGCGTCATCTCTTGGACTTATAACGACCCGGTCGTTTGGCATGAATTCATCCTTGATACGGCGAAGCTCGCACAGGAGCAGGGACTGATTAATCTCTACAAGTCTGCGTTTTACATTACCGAGGAGGCCATTGGCGAACTACTTCCGGTCATCGACATCTTCTCGATCTCGCTGAAGTCAATGGATCCGGAGTATTACAGAAAGATCACCAAGGGCCGGCTCGAACCCGTTCTGGATGGAATCAAGCAAGTCTACAAAGCCGGCAAGCACGTCGAGCTAAGCACGCTCATGATTACCGATATTAGCGACAACGAAAAGAGTGCGCGAGACGTAGCCGAATGGATTCTTGAGGAACTGGATCCGAACATTCCAACGCATTTCGTTCGCTTTCATCCCGATTACAAAATGCGCGACACGGTTCGCACTCCGATCCCGCGCCTGATGAGGGCGCGAGAAGTGGGTCTGGAGATGGGCTTAGAGCATGTGTACCTGGGAAACGTCTACGACACGAAGTGGTCCAACACGTACTGTAACGGCTGTAGCGCCGAACTGGTGACCCGCTACGGTCTTAACGCACGCATCACCGGTTTGGATCCGCGAGGACACTGTAGCGGGTGCGGACGCGATGCTCACTTCAAACTCCTACCGAAGCACGAGTCAGCAATTACCACAATCGACGAACCGCTGGATGGCTTGGAAGTGAAATCACTTGAGTGGCACGGCGACATTCGTTCGGCTCACGCGCAGTTGCTGAACAAGTCAAGCGAAACCGTCTCAATCTACCACCGGCGTCGTCACTCGGACTGCGAGGTCGAACCGTGGAAGGTAATCAATCTGCTGCCGAGCGAAAGCTATCGCTTTATTCTGGCGAAGGGTAGCGCGACGGAGATTGGCCCGGAGGTTGCCATGCCGGCTGTAGTTACTTCCAATCTGCACGAGGTATTCGACCGAGCTCACTTCCCCACTATCTCGATCGAAGAGGAAGGAATCCAGATGAACGACATCAGTCCGCTCCCGATCTTCTCTACGCGGACGTTACCGGTCGTTAGCTAGGAGCACGATATGAGTAACACTTACTCAACATGGAAGCACGGGCAGGATTACCAGGTGCTCGACGTTGGCGAACGATAAGTCGTTCGTCTTTATCACCGGGAATCATCAATTGCTCACCGTCTCGCCGGATCTCGGGGGCCGGCGGAGGTTTACTTGAGCGACATGGGCTCCTGCTCAACTGTGTAACATAGCTCGGGCCACAGCCGAGTTTTAGGGGAACTGTCAACAACTATGTCGGCGACCAGGTGCGTCAGATGGTGAGTGGGCAAATCTCTTCAATAGCCAGTCTGCGCAGCCTCAGTCTTCCTGGTCATACTTCAAAGACGGTCGACGTGAAGGAGTCTTTTGATGTCGAGCAGCTCCGATGTTTTCTTTGGTCTCTCACCCAGGAAGCGTGAACTCCTCTCGCGCCTGCTTCAAGAAGAGGCCGCGCGCCGTAGGATCGGAGACCCTCAGGTAGCACCCATTCCGCACGCGGGCCGGCATACCCTGCTCCCCTTGTCCTTCACACAGCAGCGGCTGTGGTTCTTCGATCAATTGCACCCCAAGAGTCCGATCTACAACATTGCGACTGCAGTGCGACTCACCGGCGAGCTCAACGTTGAAGCTCTCGAACAGACTTTGAGTGAGATAGTCAGAAGGCACGAAATCCTGCGTACGATTTTTCAGTCTGTTGATGGACAGGTTTCACAAATCATCGCGCAGGCCGCACCGGTACACCTCCCGGTCTTTGAAATTTGCGCGTCAACTGAGCAGGAGAAGGAAAGGGAGGCCCAGCGGCTGGTTGAGGATGAAGCGCGGAAACCATTTGACCTGGCGAAGGGGCCACTGTTTCGCGCTAGTCTTCTGTGTTTAGACCCAGTGACGCATGTCGTCCTCTTCACCACGCATCACATAGTGTCGGACGGCTGGTCGATGGGAATGTTGATGCGTGAGGTTGTCGCGCTTTACGATGCTTTCAGCCGGGGTCAGCAGTCACCCTTGCCCGAGTTGCCGATCCAGTACGCGGACTATGCGGTTTGGCAGCGAAGCTGGCTACACGGCGAGGCATTGGAACAGCAACTCGTGTACTGGAAAAAACAACTCGCAGGCATTCCCCCGGTCTTGCAGTTACCCACTGATCGACCACGCCCACTGATACAGACCCATCGCGGAAGCCACTATAGCTGTGTGTTACCGAAGGAACTAAGCGAGGAACTGGTTGAGTTCAGCAGGCGCGAAGGCGTGACGCTTTACATGACTCTGCTGGCGGCATTTCAGACTTTACTTCACCGCTACAGCGGTCAAGACGACATCGTAGTCGGCACAGACATTGCAAACCGCACCCGCCCGCAGCTCGAACCACTCATCGGTTGCTTCGTCAATCTTCTCGTTATTCGCGCCGACCTCACAGGGGATCCGAGCTTTCAAGAACTCCTGACTCGCGTCAAAGAAACTGCGCTTGCCGCACACGCACACTGCGACCTCCCTTTCGAGATGCTTGTCGAAGCCTTGCAGCCTGAGCGCCGGCTTAGCCAAACCCCTTTGTTCCAAGTTCTCTTCGTTCTCCAGAACCAGCTGGGCGAAGCGGTGCAATTGGGTGAGCTAGTAGGGCAGCGCATCGATGTCGATAATGGAACTGCAAAGTTTGACATCAGCCTTGTCATGACTGAGACGCCGCACGGACTGGTCACCACCTGGCACTACAGCACCGACCTTTTCGATGCCGAGACGATTGCACACATGAGTGAGAGCTTCGAGCAATTGCTCCGAGGCGTAGTGGCCGATCCGCAGCAGCGACTCTCAGCATTGCTTCTTCTTGGGCCAGAGGATCGGGAGCGGATGCTCTTCTGCTGGAACGAGACCGGCCGGGAGTACCCGTCCGAGCAGTGCATTCACGAACTCTTCGAAGCACAAGCAGTACGCTCGCCTAACCGCATCGCGGTCCAAGGTGAACAAGAGCAGTTGACTTATGCGGAGTTGGACCAGCGCGCGAACCAGTTGGCCCACTATCTGCGGGAGCAGGGTGTGAGACCAGGAACGCTGGTGGGAATCTGCATGGAGCGGGCGCCGGAGATGTTCGTCAGCGTGCTCGCTGTACTGAAAGCGGGAGCTGCTTTCGTGCCGATGGATCCGTCTTACCCTCTGCAAAGGCTGGCCTGGATGTTGGAAGACTGTGGCATCTGGCTGCTGCTCACTCAGGAGCGCTTAGCCGCAGAACTGCGCACTTGTGCGGTAAGTGTTTTCAGTGTGGACGCTGAATGGGAGCAGCAGGTGGGGTGGCGGAGTGGTGAAAGAGTAAAGGCTGTAGTGAGGGCAGAGCAGCCAGCCTATGTGATCTACACCTCGGGTTCGACGGGACAACCGAAGGGGATTCTGCTGCGGCACCAGGGGTTGTGCAATCTGATCTTGGCGTCGAATGAAATGTTCGAGATCAGCGCGGAAAGCCGGGTGTTGCAGTTTTCGTCTTTTGGCTTTGACGTATCGGTGTGGGAGACGTTCATGAGCCTGACGGCGGGAGCCACGCTCTGTTTGAGCGGGCAGAACACGAACTTCAGCATGGTGGAATTGCGGGAGCGTTTGCGGCGCGAGGAGATCTCAGTGGCGCTGCTGCCGCCGTCGGTCTTGAGGCTGCTGGGGTCGGAAGATCTACCCCGACTGCGGACGTTGATCGCGGTGGGAGAGAAGTGCACGGCAGAGAACGTAGCGCGCTGGGCTGAGGGCAGGAAATTCTTCAACGGGTACGGGCCGGCGGAGGCAACGGTGACGGTCTCGGCGCACCTGACCAGTCTGGCAGAAAACTACCCGCAAGGACCACCCATTGGTCACCCGTTTCCGAACACAGAGTTCTACATACTTGACCGGCACCTGCAACCAATGCCGATCGGAGTAGCCGGAGAGTTGTGTGTGGGGGGCACGCAGTTGGCGCTGGGATACGTCAAGCGGCCGGCGCTAACGGCAGAGAAGTTCGTCCCACATCCGTTTTCGCGAGAGGCGGGGGCGAGACTGTATCGCACCGGAGATCTGGCGCGGTATCTGGCGGACGGCAATGTCGAATACGTAGGACGCGTAGACCAGCAGGTGAAGTTGCGAGGATACCGCATCGAGCCGGGCGAGATCGCGGCGGTACTCGAGAGTCACACGGCCGTGAGCGAAGCAGTGGTCCTGCTGCGAGAGGAAGAGCGTGGCGACAAACGCCTGGTCGCTTATATGGTCGCTTCACCGGGGGAGGAGCCGCCGCGGGCGAGTGCATTGCGCAGTCATTTAAAGGAGCGGTTGCCGGAATACATGGTGCCAGCAGTGTTCTTGTTCCTGGATGCCTTGCCGCTAACACCGAACGGAAAGGTGGATCGCAAAGCGTTGCCGGCCCCGGATCTGACAAGGGCCGCGTTGGAGGCAGAATACGTTGCGCCGCTAACGCCTGAAGAAGAGTTGATAGCGGGTATTTGGTCGGATCTGCTCGACGTTGAACCGATCGGTGTAAAGGACAACTTCTTCGAACTCGGGGGCCACTCGCTGTTGGCAACGTCGTTCATAATCCGTCTGATAGACAGCCTCGGGGTTGAATTGCCGCTACACGCGCTCTTCGAATCGCCCACTGTCGAGAGCCTGGCCCGGACCATTGCGAGACCCAGCAGCAAACAGACGGCACCTGCCCTTCAAAAGACTAGTCAGGAGAAAACTCATGGATTCAATTACACGCTGCCTTCACACACGGAGTGAAACGGGTGACGCCCGTCCGTCTGTTACGCCTCTATATCAGAACAGTGCCTTTGATGCTGGCTCGACTTACTTCTATACCCGTAAAAATAATCCCAACATCGAGGAGTTTGAGCAGGTCGTGCGCGAGTTGGAACAAGCGCGGCATGGAGTGGCGGTGGCCACTGGAATGGCGGCCCTTCGCACCTGTCTGGAACAACTTCGGCCCGGCGACTCAATGGTCCTCAACAGCCTGGTTTACGGTTGCTCGTTTAAACTTGTGCAGCGGTTTTGTGAGCGGTTCAACGTTCATCTGCGGATATTGGATCTATCATTGTCCGGAGGAATAGAGGCGATACCGAAGGGAACTAAGCTCGTTCTTTTCGAGACGCCGACGAATCCGTTTCTCAAAAAAGTCGACATCGCAAAAGTCGCGCAGGTGGTAAAAGCATCTGATCCATCTGCCTTGGTAGTAGTCGATAATACCTGGG
>JAICQI010000622.1 GCA_025937955.1 Pyrinomonadaceae bacterium | reverse complement strand
GGCGTTGAATTGCGCTAAGCCCGGCGTGAGCGCGGGTCCGTTGACAACAGGGAACGCATTTAAATAAGGACGCATTGTAGCGGGAGCCAGCTGCCTCGATTGGCTATCAGGCACTGTGGTTTGCATGCTCGATGGCTGACGCAATCGTTGACCTTCGTACGAGAAGAAAAAGAACGTCTTGTCTCTGACGACTGGCCCACCAAGCACACCACCAAAATCATTCAGCCGCTCCCTGGGCTTTGGCAGACCATTGAAGTTCACAAACCAGTCTCTAGCATCCAGTACGTCGTTCCTGAAATATTCGAATAGCGTGCCATGAAAAGCATTCGTTCCAGACCGCGTCGCAATTGAGATTTGTCCACCCGGAGTGCGTCCGAACTCAGGTGCAAACGAAGACGTTTGAATGCGGAATTCCTGCATCGCATCTATCGAAACCAAACTGTTTGTCCCGCCCGAAGTGCTGAGCGCAGGTAATGCGCCGGACGCACTTTGCATCATCGCGATAAAACCTGTGACGCCGAAATTAGCGCTGACTCCGTCCACCATGAAGTAGTTTGCGTCCGCGCGCTGTCCATTCACGCTGAATTGTCCCTGATCGTTGAAGGTTGATGGAGTAACGACCACACCGGGTGTCAGGTTTATCAGCGTCTGGAAACTCCGGCCATTGAGTGGAACATTCTCGACAAAGGTACGATTGATCACGGTGCTGACAGTTGCCGGCTCGCTGTTTACGAGAGGCGCACCACTCTCCACCATGACAGTTTCCGATACATCGCCGAGCGTCATCTGCAAGTCGACCCTCAGCGCATCCTGCACATGAAGGACCACGTCAGGTTTGACTAATTTCTTGAATCCCGGCTTTTGTATTTCGAGACGGTAGGAATTTGGCGGAAGATTCGCCAGGTGATATTCGCCTGAGCCATTTGTCACGTCTTCATAGCGTATATTCGTGCCCGCGCAGATAGCGGCCACTTTGGCGTCGACGATCAGTGCGTTCGCCGGATCGGTAATACGTCCCGCGACCGAGGCGCTCGTGGATTGGGCAAGGCCTAACGTAAATGACGTGAGGAGGATGAATACTAATGCGACAACTCGGCGCACAGGTCCATACCTCACAATCGACAAAGGGATGCGCGAGACTACTGGCCCGATTGGGTCTGTGTCAATCCGTAAAATTCCCCAAAAGAGTGATGCGCGTGCTTCCAATGGCAAAGTACATCAGCATGTGAGAGATGCCACGGGCTTGTCCCGTGGAGATTCACGCTTGCAGCTACTCAATCGCGTAAAAAATACGATTTGGATGCCACGGCCTTGGGCCGTGGAGGCTCACGTTCGCAGCTATGTAGCCTCGAACGTGAAACTCCACGGGGCAAGCCCGTGGCATCTTGATTTCAGGGTTTTGATCGTCTGTAGCAGAGATCGTGAGACTCCACGGGGCAAGCCCGTGGCATCTCTTTGTTGCATACTGAGATAAGATATGCGGACCATGGAGAATCCGCGCGGACGACGACTTGTCATCCCGCTTGGCCTCGTATGCGCCTTCCTGCTGCTGGCGTGTTGCCCTGCTGCGTTCGCATTAAATCCGGAGCTGGACGTCAGCCAGTATGCTCACACGTCGTGGAAGATCCGCGACGGTTTTCCTAAAGGCACGGTCTCTTCGATCGCTCAAACACCCGACGGCTATCTCTGGCTGGGCACCGAATCCGGGTTGTTTCGTTTCGACGGTGTCAGGAGTGTCCTCTGGCGCCCGCCGGCGAACCAGGAGCTTCCTTCCAACTGGATCTTCAGCTTGCTCGTCACCCGTGACGGAACTCTGTGGATTGGCACAGAAAAAGGCCTGGTTAGCTGGAAAGACGGCAAATTTACGCAGCACGCGGAACTCGCCGGGCGTTACATTTTCCAACTCCTGGAGGATCGTGAAGGAACGGTTTGGGTTAGCGGAGGGGCAGTGCCCGCTGGAAAACTCTGTGCGATTCGGAATAGCAGCGTGCAGTGTTTTGGAGACGACGGCAGTCTCGGTCGTGCAGTCTTCAACTTATACGAGGACAGCAAGGGCAATCTCTGGGCAGGAGTGAAGGACGGGCTCTGGCGTTGGAAACCTGGACCACCAAAATTTTATCCGCTGACTGGCGAGCCTGATGGCATCCAGTGTTTCGGTGAAGACAACGACGGCACACTGCTCGTTGGCTGGAACGGTGGAATTCACCGTTTCGTCGACGGCAAAAACGAGGTGTATCCAATTCCCGGGAGACTGGGCCAGATCCGGCCGCGACGGATACTTCGTGACCGGGATGGCAGTCTGTGGATCGGAACGTTCAACGAGGGTGTTGTTCACGTACACCAGGGAAAGACAGATGTATTTGGATTCTCGCAGGGTCTCTCAGGCGAAGGCGCTAACGTACTTTTCGAGGATCGCGAAGGCAGTGTGTGGGTGGCAAGCGGGAACGGTCTCGATCGCTTTCGCGACTTTGCTATCTCTACGTTTTCTGTGAACCAGGGGTTGTCGAGTCCCAGGATACGATCAGTTCTCGCCGACAGGAATGGAGGTATATGGCTGGCCACTCCTGATGGCCTGAACCGCTGGAACAACGGGCAGGTTTCGATTCTCAACGACAAAACCGATCGCTTCATTCCGACTTCTCTCTTTCAGGACAGTACCGGAAGAATTTGGGTTTCAACTCCGTTTGGATTTGGGTACCTGAGAGATGACCGCTTTGTCTCGATCAGCGACGTACCTGGAGGCGTGACTTCTATCGCCCAGGACACAGCTGGAAATCTGTGGTTCGCCAACGAGCACGCCGGTCTTTTTCAAGTACAGCGCGAAAATGTGGTCCAACAAATCCCCTGGTCCAAACTCGGTCATGAGGATCATGTGAGTGTGATGAGCGCGGATCCCTTGCGTGGTGGGTTATGGCTTGGATTCTTTCTTGGCGGCGTCGCCTATTACAGCGAAGGCCAGATCCGAGCGTCGTATACAGTCGCCGACGGGCTGACCGGAGGCCATGTGAACGACTTCCGACTCGATCAGGATGGGATACTTTGGATCGCGACCGAGGGTGGGGTCAGCCGTTTAAAGAATGGACGATTTGCAACGTTAACCAGCAGGAACGGATTGCCGTGCGATGGGGTTCATTGGGTAACGGAAGACGACGCGCGTTCATTTTGGCTTTACACGCCGTGTGGTTTGTTGCGCGTGGCACGGAGCGAACTAGATGCCTGGGCTGCCACCATGGACCGGGACATAAACGCGAAGCCAACCGTCCCTGTAACTGTTTTCGATATTTCGGATGGGGTACGGAGCCTCGCTACGGCAAACCACTTCAGCCCGCAAGTCGCAAAAACAACAGATGGCAAACTGTGGTTTTCGGTTGGAGAGGGCGGCGTCAACCTGATCGATCCCCGTCGTCTTTCATTCAACAACGTCCCGCCCCCGGTGCATATCGAGCAGTTCGTCGCGGACCGCAAAACTTACGACTCAATCTCTAACGGGCTTTTGCGCCTCCCGTCATTGATACGCGATTTGCAGATAGACTATACGGCCCTTAGCCTCGTCGCCCCTGAAAAGATTCTCTTCCGGTACAAACTTGAGGGTCGCGATACCGATTGGCAGGAAGCGGGTAATCGCCGGCAAGCGTTTTATACCGATTTGAGTCCCGGCAATTACCGCTTTCGCCTAATAGCTTCCAACAACAGCGGCGTATGGAACGAGACCGGCACCTACGTCGACTTCTACATCGCACCCGCCTACTACCAAACCGCGTGGTTTCGCATCGTCGTTGTGCTGCTGTTTCTGATAGTGCTCGCTGCTCTTTATCAACTGCGTCTGCGGCAAGTGGCGCGGCAAGTGCGCGTGAGAATGGAAGAACGCCTGGAAGAAAGGGAGCGGATCGCCCGCGATTTGCACGACACTCTCTTGCAAAGCGTGCAAGGCTTGATTCTGAAGTTTCATGCAGTTTCAAAACAGATACCTGCTGACACGGCGGCCTACGACGCTCTCGAGAAAACACTCGACCACGCTGACGAGGTTTTGGCGGAAGGAAGAGATAGTATTCGCAACCTGCGCGCCCATTCCGCATCGCTGAGCGATCTGCCTGCCGCATTTCG
>JAICQI010000114.1 GCA_025937955.1 Pyrinomonadaceae bacterium | reverse complement strand
CATTATTGATCGCTTCCTCCCCGGGCGCCAACAATCAAGTTGCCCGCGGGATTCAAAATTTGGGCGGTTCTATTCGTTATCGTGAAGATCAAATCAGTTACATCAGTGCCATCGTGCCGACGATTGGGCGCCCCGATTCGCTGCGCGCGCTGTTGGAGTCGCTCGGCACGCAAACTCACAAAGTGGACGAGGTTATTGTTGCTGACGCGAGTGGCGGTGATGAAATCAGAGTGCTTCTTAATGAACCGGAGTGGCGAGGGTTAAATCTAAGGCTAGAAGTTGTTGATACGCCCAACGCCGTTCGTCAACGTGAAGCAGCGATAAAGACTGCAAGCGGTGAGTTTCTGCTTCTTCTCGATGATGACGTGGTCTTAGAGCGTGAATGTGTGGCACATATGATAGACCTGCTGAAGACCAATACAGATGTCGTAGGGGTCGCAGCCGATTTCAACAACCAGACGTGGCCGCAACCGACGAAAATGTGGGAGTGGTATCTGCATTACGCTCTCGGACTTCGCAAAAGAGAGTGGCAGGGCCGGGTAGTAGGGCCACTGTTACGCTTCGGGTACAACCCGGTCCCGGCTGGTCCGGCTCCGATGGAGTGGCTGGGTACCGGAAACAGTCTCATACGGGTTTCTGCTTACCACGAATCCGGAGGGTTCTCGGATTTTTTTCTGCACCGCTGCACGATTAACGAGGACGTCGATCTCGGCCTGAAGCTTTCTCGCATCGGAAGAATTCTCTTCTGTCCTGCAGCTCGGCTGTCGCACCATCACGCACCCCAAGGCAGAGTTACAACGATGCTCGCCGCCGAAGACGATCTCTTCAATAGATTTTTCATTTTGCATCACACGATGGGCATGAGTGCCTTACGCGCATTTTGCATGGTCACGCTCTACTTTGCGATTGAAACGACGTCTCACTTCCTTGGCTGTGTGCGTCGCCTGAGCTTTCGGAATTTCTTTCCACGGCTGAGGGGCCATGTGCAGGCTTTGGTACGAATCCTGTGAAGATCTCGGCAATTGTCACCGCGTATAAGCGTATTGAGCAGACGCTTGCAACACTGCGCGTCATTCAGAGTTGTACGCCACCGCCCGATGAGATTTTGGTCCATATTGATGCGAATGAGATCGATTGCGCGGAAGCAGTTCAAAGGGCGTTCCCGATGGTTCGCATTCTTCGCGGCGACGAGCGGCTTGGACCGGGAGGCGGGCGCAACAAATTGGTCGATGCGGCGCAGTTTGAGTTTGTGGCAAGTTTTGACGACGACTCGTATCCGATCGATTCCGATTATTTCGAACGAGCCGTGAAACTGTTTGAACAGTTTCCTGATGCTTCTGTGATCTGCGCCGCGCTTTATCACGTTGGTGAATCAATCGGTTTGGACGAGCGAGATGCACGGTGGACCGCTGACTTCACGGGTGGCGCCTGCATTTACCGGCGGCAGGCTTTCCTTGATGCGGGAGGTTATGTGCCGCTGCGCGTGGCTTATGGGATGGAAGAGGTGGACCTTGCACTGCGTCTTCACTCGCGCGGCGGCAAGATTCTAACCACGCCCTGGCTGCGCGTGTTTCACAACAATGATTTGCGACACCATGCTGATCCACAAGTGACGGCGGGCAGCATCGCGAATCTCGCGTTGCTCGCATATTTGCGTTACCCGGTTTCGCTTTGGGGTATCGGTGTGGGGCAGTGCGCGAATCGTCTGCTGTGGTTGCTGCGGCACGGTCGCTATCGCGGAATTCTTAAAGGCGTGACAATGATCCCGGCGCATCTTCGCGCGCACCATAGCTATCGCTTGCCACTCAACCAGCGCGCGGTTCGATCCTATTTGGCGCTGCGACGTGCGCCGGTGCCGCAAAATTTATGAGCAGAATTTTCTCGCGCAAAGGCGCAAAGGCGCAAAGGAAGACACAAAGAAGATTGCAAAGGCTTCGCGCCTGTCTTTGCGCCTTTGCGCCTTTGCGCGAGAAATTCTTTTATCCGATCTAAATGCAAACCTGGCTTTGCTGCCAACTCGGTGCGCGCGAGCATTACGCGGTCCCGCGCGCGTTGCAGCTAAGCGGCCTGCTCGGCGAATTCATCACTGATCTCTGGATTCGCCCCGGCACGTTGCTGCACCTCGGGAAAAAACGTCTCACTGGCAGATTTCACCCGGAGCTCGCGAATGCACAAGTCATCGCTCCAAACCTTTCCGCACTTACGTTCGAGTTGAAAGCTTCTCTCGCACGCGAGAACGGGTGGAAGTTGATCGTCCAACGAAATGAATGGTTTCAACGCCAGGCAGTGGCCCAACTCGCACACAATCATCACAACGGCAATCACACCGTTTTCGCCTACAGCTACGCCGCCGCGGAGATCTTCAAGTTTGCACGCGCACGTGGCTGGCAAACGGTGCTGGGCCAAATCGATCTCGGCCCGTCTGATGAACGCATAATCGCCGATCTTTACAAAAAGGCTGGAATCAAATGGCGGTCCGCGCCTGAAGAATATTGGGATAGCTGGCGGATCGAATGCTCGCTGGCCGATCAGATCGTCGTGAACTCCGCGTGGTCCAGGGAAGCATTGCTCGGCGAAGGCATACCGGCGGAAAAAATACGTCTCATCCCCCTCGCTTACGAGCCACTAAGTGATTCGAGCTCCTTTCAACGTCTCTATCCGCGCGTTTTCAGTTCTGAGCGTCCGCTCCGGGTGCTGTTTCTCGGCCAGATAAGCTTGCGCAAAGGGGTCCTGCAGCTACTGGATGCCGTCAAACTGCTTGCGCGCGAACACGTGGAGTTCTGGTTTGTTGGTCCAACACAGATCGACATTCCGAAAGACTTGCGCGAACACCCGCAATGCAAGTGGTTCGGCGTCGCGCCACGTGTCGAGGTAAGCCGGTATTACAGAGACGCAGACGTATTCATCCTGCCTACGTTCTCAGACGGGTTTGGATTGACGCAGCTGGAGGCGCAAGCGTGGAAACTTCCCGTTATCGCGTCTCGATATTGCGGTGAAGTCGTGCGTGACGGCTTCAACGGCGTCATTCTCGAGGACATTTCCGGAGAAGCGATCGCGGATGTATTGCTTCAGTTTTTGCGTTCGCCTGAGACTCTCTGCGCGATGTCGGTGAGATCAGGCGTGACGGAGCGCTTTACCCTACGGAGGTTGGCTTCATCTCTATCGAACTTAACCGCAGATTGACACAGATAAATCCGGATCTTTTTTTATCCGCGTCATCTGCTGCTAAAACTCGATCGGCGCCGCTGGCGATACTCAGCACCGCCATCGCAACCACGCTGTCGATCCTGCTGATTCCGGAAGACCCGTCGTCTGAGGGCGCGCTATTTTATCCCGCGCTGGTGATGTCCGCTGGACTTGCAGCAGCGCCGGTTGCTGCTGCACTGCGCCATCCAAAAGCACTGCTCCGAGGGGAGTCGTTGCTTACGCTGGCGCCGATCTACTGGCTCCTGCTCGACTTGTTGCAGGGCGTTTACGGCATGCAGGACATCACCGCGGACGAGGTGCGGCAGGCGTTTCTCGCTATCGGAATCTTCGTCATGATGGTGTGGGTGGGAGTGATCCAGCGCCCCTGGCGAATTCCGCAGGTAGTGATCAGTTCCGTCTCGCAGGAATTTTCCATCAACACTTACTTCGCGCTGGCGGTCGCTTGTTTCTTCATCGGCATGTTGAAATTCGCGGTGCCGTGCAACTTCAACGTGTTCGAGATGGTCCAGTACCTGGGCCAGGATCGTTGGGCCGCGCCGTGGGGACGCGGGCAGTTGGGTGGTTGGGATGCGTTCCTCGATCACCTGCAATACTTTGGCTACCTGCTGCCTGTGCTGACGGTAGTGATTGTGCGACGCGGGGGTTTGCGAAACGCGCGCTCGATCATCTGCATCACGATGTCGATCGTGATTGCATTGTTTCTCGCGCAGAGTGGCAGCCGGCGCGTGATCGGTGTGGTTGGCGGAATGGCGCTGATTCTCTGGGTCCTGGACCAGCGACGCTTGCGCATCAAGCACCTGCTCGCCAGTGTGGCCGCAGTTGTGGCCCTGCTCGTGGCGCTACAGTTCATGCTCGAGTATCGCAATGTTGGCCTTGGCGTGCTGGTGGGGAAGAGCGAGATGCAAAGCGGTCGTTTCGAGAAGAGGCAGATTCTCGAAGAACAGCACCTGCGCGTTGATGACAACTTCTATCGTCTATGCCAGATCATTCAGCTCATTCCCGAGTCGTACGGGTTCGTGTATCACCGGTATTTGATTTACGTGATTGTGCGACCGGTGCCGCGCGTCTTCTGGCCGGGTAAACCGGTGGATGCCGGGTTCGACTTGCCGACGGCGCTGGGTGTCGAGGGCGTTTCGTACTCCTATTCGGTGATCGGCGAGCTCTACATGTCGTTGGGTCTCATCGGCATCGCGTTGGGTGGCTGGTTCTATGGACGTGTTGCGGCGATGGCGAGCGCGCTGCTCGCGCGCCGCACGACGCAGGGCGCGCTCGTGATCTATAGCATCGTGGTGATGGCACTGTTTTCCGGCGTGCGATCGATTCTGGAGTTGATCCTCGTGAGTTACGTCGTGCTTGCGTGGGTGGGTCTATCGCACCTGTTCATTAAGTTGCGACACGCGAAGGTAAAGTGAAGGTTTTTGTACTGACTGACTGTCCTTCGCCTTACCAGGTGGAGCTGTTCAACGAGATTGAGGCGAAGGGCGAGTGTGCGCTGGAGGTTGGTTACCTGCGCGATCGCGATCCTGGCAGACGTTGGCAGGCGTCTGAGATTCGTCATGAGGCGATAGGGTTGGAGAACGGCGGGCTTTTGCGTGCGCGTGAGTCGGTTCGTCGCGCTGACCTGGTGGTGTTCAACTACTACCGTCATGCAAATGCCGAACGATTGATCGAGGAGCGAGATGGACCATGGTGTTTCTGGGGTGAGCGTCCCGGGTTTCACCAACACGCGTGGGCCGGAAGACTTTTGCGCAAGTGGAAGCTTTCGAAATTGCATGCGACGCCGGCGCCGATCTGGGGGATCGGGAAGTTTGCGGTTGATGAGTATCGAAGAGAGTTTGGTTCGCAACGCGCTTACTTCAACTTGCCGTACTTTTCTGATTTAGAACGCTTCAGATCGCCGGAGCGTGAAGAGAATGATGAGCGCGTATTTTTGTTTTGCGGGTCGCTCATCGCCCGTAAGGGTGTTGATTTGCTGGTTGCGGCTTTTGCGCGATTGGTGCGTGAGGTTCCGAATGTTCGGCTCAGGATAGTCGGAGATGGAGAGCTTCGGGCAATGAGTGAGCGTGTGGATTTTGTGGGATTCAGAGACTGGCAGGAGGTGCCGGGTGAGTATGCGGCTGCGGATGTGTTGTGTGTGCCTTCGCGGTATGACGGGTGGGGTCTGGTTGTGCCGGAGGGGTTGGCGTCAGGGTTGCCGGTGATTGCGACGGATCGCATGGGTGCGGCGCTTGAGTTTATTGAGACAGGACAGAATGGGTGGGTGATTCCGTCTGGGGATGAAGAGGCGCTGTTGAGTGCGATGCGCCAGGCAGCAGTTCAGCCGTTGCGTGAGTTGCGTCAATGTGCGCAAGAGAGCGTGAGTGGGCACACACTGCAGAGTGGTGCGGCGCGATTTTGTCGTTTCGCGCAGGAGACGATCGAAGCATGGAACGCGGATTAAACAGATGAATGTGTAGCATCTCCGGTGTTTTTGGGACGAAGCGGATTTCCGCTGATGCGGTTATGCGGATGAACCGCGCGCAGCGGCACCGTGGACCGGACGATCAAGGCATAGCAGATCTTGGACGGGTCGCGCTGGGCAATACCAGGCTTGCGATCATTGATACTTCGGCTGCCGGACATCAGCCGATGCACGATCCGGAGACAGGGAACTGGATCACGTACAACGGCGAGATTTACAACTTTAAGGAATTGCGTCGCGAGATTGGGGGAGAGTGGATCTCAGGCACTGATACGGAGGTTGTGCTTCGTGGATATGGCAAGTGGGGTGTCGATGTTTTTCGCAAGCTCCGAGGAATGTTTGCGCTGGCGCTCTGGGACAATGAGAAACAGCAGTTGCTGCTGGCGCGCGATCCGCTAGGGATTAAGCCGCTTTATTACTACGCGACCAAAGATCAGCTTGTTTTCGCCTCTGAGCTTCGTGCGTTGCTGGCTAGTGGATTAGTTTCGCGCCGCATTGACCCTGCCGGTGTTGATTCGTATCTGGCTTACGGTTCAGTAGCGGCGCCTCTGACGATTGTCGAAGGCATTAAACAGTTGTTGCCGGGACATTATTTGCAAATCTCAGCAACTGACAGGAGCGATGTTGAATTTGCATTTCCCGAGCGCGAAGCCGTCGCCGGAAATAGAGACGATGCGGTCGCGCGGCTGCGTACTGAGCTGGAGGAGTCGGTTCGACTTCATCTCGTGAGCGACGTGCCGCTCGGCGTTTTCCTCTCGGGCGGAATGGATTCCAGCGCGCTCGTTGCGCTGATGAGCCGCATAAACGATCAACGTCCGCAGACGTTCAGCGTGGTCTTTGATGAGCCTACGTTCAGCGAAGCGCCATTCTCCCGCGCGGTTGCCGAAACATTCCAAACAAATCATCGCGAGATTCGACTCACTGAAAACGAGTTGATCGAGATGTTGCCTGAGGCCATCGCTGCAATCGATCAGCCAACGATGGATGGCATCAACACTTTCGTCGTTTCGAAGGCCGTTAAGAACGCCGGGATCACAGTTGCGCTCTCGGGGCTCGGGGGCGACGAATTATTCGCCGGCTATCCGAGCTTTAGACGCGCAGTCAGACTTAGGTCGATGCCGCACGCAACCAGGAGAGTCTTACGTGCCGCATCAGGAGTGGGAAGGATCGCTGTAAATAGCTCCGTTCAGCGTGAGAAATTCTGGCAACTGGCAAACAGCGAAGGCACAGCAACGGACGTCTATCGCATCTCGCGCCAACTCTTTTCCACCGACACCGCAACCCGAATAACCGGCCGCGAGAGTAACTGTAGGGGCGGCCCTCCGTGGCCGCCCGTCTATGACAACGGAAATTCCGACATCGTGAACGCGATCTCACAGCTGGAGTTACGCGGCTACATGACCAACACGCTCCTCCGCGATACCGACGTGATGAGCATGGCCCACTCGCTTGAAGTCCGCGTTCCGTTTGTCGATTTGAAGGTGGTCAATTACGTCCTCTCACTACCCGGTGACTGGAAACTTCGCAACGGCTCCGCAAAGCCTTTGCTCGCTGACGCACTGACCGATCTCCTGCCCCGAGATTTTCTCGCGCGACCCAAGATGGGATTCACGCTGCCGTTTGAGAAGTGGCTACAACAAAACTTACAACACGAGGTCTCTTCCGTGCTGGAAGATGCCGGACCCATTTTGAATCCCAAAGCAGTAAAAAAGATCTGGCGCGACTTTCTTGAGAAGCCAAGGGCCGTTGGCTGGTCGCGGCCCTGGTCCCTTTATATTCTCGCAAAGTGGTGCGAGATCAACGGCGTCACCTCTGCATGAGAGTGCTGCACGTAATCCCTTCAGTGTCCGAGCGTTCCGGTGGGCCGGCAACCGCAATCATCCCGATGTGTCGCTCGTTGATGCGAGAGGGAATCGAAGTCTTGCTCGTAACGACCGATGCTGGATTGCCGGGCACCAATGGAAGTTGCTTTGAGTACAAAGGCGTGCCCGCAAGGTTCTTTCATTCGCAATGGGGCGAGTCGTTCAAATACTCGCGACCGCTGGCCGCTTGGCTCAACGCGAACATCCGAAACTTCACCCTGGCCCACATTCACGCGGTCTTCAACCATTCGTCCGTCGTGGCTGCACGTGCTTGTCGTGACGCCGGTGTCCCATACGTCATCAGGCCACTCGGCACGCTCGATCCGTGGAGCATGACGCAGAAGTCTCTGCGCAAGCGTCTCTTTTGGCGGGTCTCGGGCAAGACAATGCTCCAGCGCGCGGCGGCCGTGCATTACACCAGCGAGGCGGAGAAGCTCTCTACCGAAAGGCGAATGGGATTGAACCACGGGAAGGTGATCGCGCTCGGTGTCGAAACCTCAACTGCAAGCGGCAACGTAGCTGATCATTTTCCTGAGCTCGCGCGCGATCCGTATGTGCTAGTGCTTTCGCGTTTGCACCCGAAGAAGGGTTTGGATGTTTTGATCGATGCTTTCCAGTCGCTCGAAACGCGGTTTTCGCATTGGCGGCTGGTGCTGGCCGGTGATGGGCCGAGTGAGTATGTCTCGAAGCTTAAGAACAAAGTTAAGGGAGACAGAATACTTTTTACCGGCTGGTTGGAAGGCAAGCGGAAGGATGCTGTGCTCGGTGGTGCGTCGTTGCTGGTGCTGCCGTCGCACCAGGAGAACTTCGGTTTGTGTGTGATGGAAGCGCTGGCGCATTCGGTGCCGGTGTTGGTGAGTCCGAGCGTAAATCTCGCGACGGAGATAGCAGCAAATAATGCCGGTTGGATCGCGACGATTGACAAAGACGCATTGGCATCGAAACTGGCTGAAGCCTTGCGCGACCAAGAAGAGCTCGCGAGGCGAGGCCGGGCAGGGAGACAACTCTCGCAAAAGTATTCGTGGGAAAACGCCGCCAGAGATTTGACTCGGCTTTATCAAGAGATCTTGCGATGTCACGACGGGCGGCCACGGAGTGCCGCCCCTACAAAGACGCAAGTGGGATTTTTGTAGGGGCGGCACTCCGTGGCCGCCCGTAGTCGGAAATTGATTACCGTGCTTGATCAGATCACACCGTTAATACTCACTTACAACGAGGCGCCGAATATCGCGCGTGCGCTGGCAGGTTTGAGTTGGGCGAAAGAGATTGTCGTGGTTGATAGTTTTAGCGACGACGAGACGGTGGAGATCGCACGGTCGATGCCGCAAGTGCGGGTTTTGCAGCGAGCTTTTGATTGTCATCGCAATCAGTGGGAGTTTGGGCTTAAAGAAACAGGCATCTCTACGCCGTGGGTGCTCGCGCTTGATGCCGATTACGTTGTGACCAGTGAGTTCGTCGCGGAACTCGAGAAGCTTAAACCAGATCCTGAGATTAATGGCTATCGCGCGAATTTCATCTATTGCATCAACGGGAAAAAACTTCGGAGTGGCATCTATCCGCCGGTCACTGTTCTGTACCGTCGCGATGCGGCTTCGTACAGTCAGGACGGGCACACGCAGCGAGTCGCGGTTGAAGGCACAATAAAAGATCTCCGAGCAGCGTTGCTGCATGATGATCGCAAGTCGCTGCGACGCTGGTTCAACTCACAAAAGCGCTACACGCAATTGGAAGCACACAAACTTCGCGAGGCGGACCCGGCAGAGCTAAACCGTGTGGATCGATTGCGGCGTTGGCGGGTTGTGGTCCCGCCGGTGATGCTGGTGTATTGCCTATTAGTTCGTGGCGGGATCTTTGATGGCTGGGCGGGGTTTTACTACGCGTTCCAAAGAACTACAGCGGAGTTGATGCTGGCGGTTAATTTGGGCCGCAGATTTACGCGGATAAACGCAGATGTATATTCTCGGTATTAACGCGTATCACGGCGATGCGGCGGCGGCGATTGTGCGTGATGGGAAGTTGATCGCCGCGGTGGAGGAGGAGCGCTTCAACCGGTTCAAGCACTCCGCGGGCTTCCCAACGCAGGCAATCAAATACTGTCTCGAGGCTGCAGGAATTGGGCTTGAAGATCTGGACCACGTCGGTATCTCCCGAGATCCGTCGGCCCACCTGCACAAGAAGATCCTGTTTGCAGCCACACGACTTACGACACTGGCCAGTCAAGCCAAAGATCGATTCGGGAACGCTGCGAAAGTACGTGACGTGAAGGATGAGCTTGCACGCGTGTTTGGGGTTTCAAAGAAACAATTGCGCGCACGCTTTCATAACATCGAGCATCATCGCGCCCATCTCGCGAGCTGCTTTTTGGTCTCACCGTTTAACAAATCCGCGCTATTGTCGATCGACGGCTTTGGCGATTTCATCTCGACGATGTGGGCCATCGGCGAAGGAAACTCGATCGACGTCCTGGGCCAGGTCGAGTATCCACACTCGACCGGTATCGTTTACACCGCAACCACCCAGTTTCTCGGCTTCCCCCATTACGGCGACGAGGGTAAAGTCATGGGCCTCGCGCCTTACGGCGAGCCGCGATTCATCAGAGAGTTTCGCGAGATCATTCGCACGGAAGAGAACGGACAGTTTCGTTTGAATCTCGACTACTTTCGTCATCACGCTGAGGGTGTCGAGATGACGTGGGACGAGGGCTCGCCCGTAATCGGCCGCGTCTTCTCGGATGAGTTTGCCCATCGCTTCGGGCCACCGCGAGCGCCCGGCGCCGCCCTCTCAGAACGCGATCGAGACATTGCGGCCAGCCTGCAATTGCGGCTCGAAGAAGTCGGCTTTCACATTCTGAACCATCTTCACGAGCGCACCGGACTGACTGACTTAGGTCTCGCGGGCGGCGTGGCTTACAACTCGGTAATGAACGGAAAGATTTTGCTGAACACTCCGTTCAAGCGGCTTTTCATTCAACCGGCGGCTGGCGACAGTGGAACGGCGCTCGGCGTCTGTTACCAGATCTACAATGGCATCCTGAACTGCGAACGCGGCGAGGTGATGGCTGGCGCTTACACCGGTCCACAATTCACCCGCGAAGAGATCAAACAGGCATTGTCTGAAAGTGAGTTGGCTTTCGAGTGTTACTCGGATGAGCAGCTGACAAAGCGCGCGGCACAGGACATCGCGGCGGGTTTAGTCGTAGGATGGTTCCAGGGACGCATGGAGTTTGGCCCACGCGCGCTGGGCAATCGTTCGATCCTCGTCGATCCACGGCGCGCCGAGATGAAAGACATACTCAACGACCGGATAAAGAAGCGTGAACCGTTTCGCCCGTTTGCGCCCTCGATCCTGGAAGAGCGCGTGGGTGATTATTTCGAGCAGACGCATCCCGCGCCGACGATGTTGATGGTCTATCAGATCAAACCTCAATGGCGCGGTGAGATTCCGGCGGTGACGCACGTCGATGGTTCGGGCCGCTTGCAAACAGTCTCCCGCGCCGCGAACGAGCGCTATTATCAGTTGATTTCGGATTTCGCGGCGTTGACGGGCGTGCCGGTAGTTCTGAATACTTCGTTCAACGAAAACGAGCCAATTGTTTGCACGCCGCAGCACGCGATCGAGTGTTTCAGAAAGACGAAGATGGACGTGCTGTATCTCGGGAATTTTGCGGT
>JAICQI010000156.1 GCA_025937955.1 Pyrinomonadaceae bacterium | reverse complement strand
TAGATCACGCGGATGCCGCTCGACAGCGCGATAAACGGAGTCGATCATGTCCAAGGTGCGACGCGCCGAGCCGCCGTGTTCGACGTACCACGGCTTGATGTAAAGCGAAAAGAACTCCGCCGTGAGCCCACCCTTTTTCATGCGCTCGATGTTGGTGCGGTACGGCGTTGGCGGCGTGCCACTCAGATCGAAATCGTCGTTTGTCATCGGCGTTGTGACGTCGTTATGCGTATCGATGACGACCGCCCGGCGATGGATTTGGAGCGCGCGCTGCCAGAGCCGTTCATCCCTCGTTTGCGCAACTGTGGGAACTACGGTTGACACTACAAACAGGGAGAGTAAAACCATTACAGAAAGTTTTCGGGGTCGCATGAGTTCACCTTTCGTCGTGGTCATATGAAGCGTTATCATCAATCGACATGTCAATCCTGATTGCTGAAGATAACATGGCCCAACGCCATTACCTCCGCGAGATTCTCGAAAAGGAGTTTCCATCGCACGTTCCCATCTTCGAGGCCGGCGACGGCGAAGAGACCGTGAAGATCGCGCTCCGAGAGAAGCCTGAGGTCTGCATACTCGACATCCAGATGCCCAAGCTGTCGGGTGTGAAAGCCGCGCGGGCCATCTGGCGCGACTTCCCTACGGCACGCATCATCTTCTGGACACAGTTTCCACACGAGATCTACATCAACGAGATTCGCAAGATCGTGAAGTCTGTCGATCCACCGCCGGCTTATGGCTTCATTCACAAGAACAATCCGGAGTCGAGGTTTCTTCGTTTCGTTGCCGCAGTGCTTGAAGACGGCGCGGACATGATCGATCCGGCGTTCAAGGACTCGTTCAAGCGACCTTTGTTGACGGAGTTTGAAGCAGAGGCCCTTTACTACCTGGCACTCGGACTTTCAAACTGGGCCATCGCGCGCAAGTGTTCGTTGAGCTTGCGCGGTGTCGAGAGCCGGCTGGCAACACTTTACGAAAAGCTCTTCGTGTCCGTCGCCGAAGGGACCGATCAGGAGGCCTATGAAAAGCTCGCCTACAACATTCGCACGCGCGCCTTCTTCGAAGCATTGCGCCGCGGGTTGTTGAATAGCGACGAATTGGAGAAGGCCTCGAACGACCTTGAAGCGTGGCTACAAAAGGACCAGAAACGTTTCAACGAAGAACAGAAACTCGCCTCGAAGAAGAAATGAGGCCACCAAAAGGCACAAAAAGCACAAAATGCATAAGAAAGATCATTTGTGCTTTTTGTGCCTTTTTGTGGCTGATCTTTTTGGCTTTGCCTTTCCTTAGTGGCTTGGCCCAGGTTGTCGAGCCACAGCCGCAAGCATCGCCGTCACCCTCGCCTTCACCGTCACCATCACCTTCGCCGACGCCCGTCACGGGTTTGCATCAATGGGGTGCTGTTACGTTGTTTCATGGCCTGCCTTCCGATCGCGTGCGCGCTATCACGCAAGCGCCCGATGGAGCCATGTGGTTTGGCACTGAAACCGGTCTCGCGAGATTTGATGGCCGACGAACGGAAACAATCAGCGATCCGGCAGTGCCCGTAGGGCGGCGCATACTGGCACTCCATACCGATCGAAATGGCGTCTTATGGGTAGGCACCGAAGCAGGCGCCGCACGACTCAATGTTGGTGCAAACGCATTTACAAAAATAAACGAGACGGCGGGCCAGGCTATCACCGCGATCATTACTAATCAATCCGGTGCAGCAGTGATGACCAGCGACCAGGGCCGCATATACGAAAGCAATGGAGGCAATACTCGAGAACTCTTAAATCAACCACTGGAAAGCGTCGATAGAGATCGGACTGGGCCACTCGCGATCACGAGTGTCGCTACTGCAAACAATCGACTCTTCGCCGGCACGCTCAGCCGCGGTGTTCTCGAGATTGAGAATGGCGCGGTGAAGGAGTCACAAGCAAAACCAGTCGCGTTTTTTGTCAACGCGCTCGAGCAGGACAACGAAGGGAAGCTTTGGGCCGGCGCCCGCGTAAGAAAAGAAGAACCGGGAGTGCTATCAGGAAACGACCCCGCCACTCTCAAGCGTCACGAGGCCGCCACTGGGCCAGTGATGGTACTCAAGGCGATCGCGGATGAGATGTGGATCGGGACTGACGGCCGTGGCGTGTTTCGAATTTCAAAAGCAAAGGTGCAGCGCTTAACTTTTGACGGCACAGCCGGCGGTTTGCGTTCGAATCATGTGTACGCGATCTTCGTCGATCGCGAGGGCGTTATCTGGTTCGGCACCGACCGCGGAGTTTGCCGCTTCGATCCACACGCACCACGAGTCGAACCGGTTGGCGACAACAGCGATACCAACTTCGTCAGATCGCTCTACCAGGCCAGCAACGGCAGAACGCTCGCCGGAACCAATCGCGGTCTCTACGTCTACGACGAAGAAACCTCGTCGTGGAACTCGGTGACGGCGCTCGGGCGCAGTGCCATTTACGCAATTGCGGAGGACAAGTCGCAGCGCTTGCTCGTCGCGTCAGCCGGAGGTTTTTACGTAGCTCCAAAGCAATCGGTGCCATTGGAAGGACAAACCTTCATGCGCCTCGAAACGGGTCCGGGCGGGGCGGACGCCACGGGCAGCGTGCGTGCTATCACGCAGTTTCGTGGCGCCACTTATTTCGCGATCTACGGTCGCGGCATAGATCGCATCGAAGGCGGTCGTACAAGTCTCACCTGGACAAACATCGCCGGTAGTGCACGCGAGGTTTTGAGCCTGCTCGCCGACGGTGAGGATAGGCTCTTAATCGGCACCAATAGAGACGGCGTTTTCGCGTCAGATGGAAAGACCATCAACGAAGAACCGGCGTTTGCAAGCATGAAAGGCACCGCTGTCAGGTCGATAGCGCAAACTGCTGACGGCACACTCTGGTTTGGCACGGGCTCCGGCATTTTTCTGTGCCGCCGCGGCAGCAGTTGCGCGCTCACGGTCCCAAACGTTGACGTGCGTAATCTTCTGGCAATCCGATCAGAGAGAACAAACGAAGTCTGGTGCGGCACGCGTGGCAACGGCCTGCTGCGCGTGCTGCTCGATCCGGTTGTTGGACCAGTGGTTTCAGAGCTCGACTCCGAACAGGGATTGCCTTCGCAGAATGTCTTCGCGGTCTGGCCGCAACGCAAATCTGACGGAAGTGAGCTGTTATTGATCGGCACGAATCGCGGCGTTGCGCGTTATGAGCCCGGACATCTGCAACCTTCTCTGTTCGTGACACGCGTCTTGAGCAAACGTGTGCACGCGCCTTCTGAGTTAAAAGCCGGACTCAACCTCGAATATCCACAGAACAGTTTGTTGATTGACGTAGCGGCAATCAGCAGTCGCACGTTTCCCGAGCAGTTTCAATATGCGTTCACATTGATCGACAGCAATGGCCAGTCGATCAAACAGGAGCTGTCGCGTAACGCGCAGTTCACGATGGAAGGCTTGAAGCCGGGCGCGTACACGGTGACGGCGCGCGCATTCACTAAGGATCTCACCCCTTCCGAGCCCTTGAGTTTTACGTTCACGGTTGCAAAAGCGCCGTTTCCGTGGACGTCGACCGCTCTTGCAATCCTGCTGGCGCTGGCGTTGCTCGCACTGCTGTGGGCCATCCTTGAACGAAGAAGAATCGTCGCCACCAGCGCAGCACTCGTCGATGCGAATCGTGAGCTTGCCGACGCACGCCTCAACCTCGCCAACGAAGCTGAGCGTGAACGACGCCGCATCGCTCGCGACCTGCACGACCAGACGCTCGCCGACCTGCGTCATCTTGCGTTGTTGACCGATCAGATCAAAACGAACGGCGAGTCGAATCCGAGCACGACGTTGCGGAGTGAGATCGAAGTGATTTCGCAGGAAGTGAGACGTATCTGCGAGGATCTGAGCCCGTCAGTGTTACAGAACGTTGGTTTCGCGGCGGCGCTGGAGTTTGCACTATCGCATGCGGTGCAGGATGCGCCACCCGAGAAGCGGTTTGTTTACGAGTTTCACTGTGACGATGCGATCGAGGAACGAAGCGAGCTCGTGCCAAGCGTGCAGATGCAGATTTATCGTATCGTGCAGGAAGCAGTGAACAACATCTGGCGACACGCTGAAGCCACTGAAGTGAAGATGTTTGTGACCATTTCGAAGGACGGCGACTTCTCTTTGAAGATTGAAGACAACGGCCGCCCGTTCAAATCGCAGCACACCAATTCGGAAGGACGAGGCCTCGCCAACATGCGCGCTCGCGCCGGCTTGATCGATGCGCGCATCTCGTGGGAGCCGCGCGAAGATGGCGGAACAGTGTTTACCTTGAGGAGGGCTGCCACTGCCAATGCGCCAACTGCTTAGCATCGCTCCTGAAGTCGCTGACGCGCTTCGCGACCACCGTCCTGTTGTCGCGCTCGAATCGACGGTGATTGCGCACGGCTTGCCACGTCCGCAAAACCTGCAAACTGCGCGACGCTTGCAGGAAGTGGTTCGTGAAGGTGGCGCGGTGCCGGCCACAATCGCGATCATCGGGGGCAAGTTAACTGTCGGGCTCGACGACGAAGAGATCCGACTGCTTGCCGAGAACACTGATATCAGGAAGATCAGCACTCGCGACATTCCGATTGCTGTGGCGCAAGGTTGGGATGGCGCGACCACCGTCGCATCCACGAGCTGGATCGCGCATCGCGCTGGAATCAAAGTGTTTGCAACAGGCGGCATCGGAGGCGTTCATCGCGGCGCTCTGCCTGACGTCTCTGCGGACCTTCCAGAACTTGCTCGCACTCCGATCGCTCTCGTTTGCTCAGGCGCAAAGATCGTCCTCGACTTGCCCGCAACGCGCGAATGGCTCGAAACACACGCGGTCACAGTTGTTGGTTATAAATGCGACGAGCTGCCGGCGTTTTATTCGCGCGGCAGTGGGCTGCCAGTAGATGCGAGCGCAAATGATCCAGCGGCTGTGGCCGGAATCTTTCGCGCGCAAAGAGACTTGGGTATCGAATCGGCGTTGCTTGTCGTCGTGCCTGTGCCGGCGAAGTTTGAAGTGCCGGCGGAGGAGTTACAGCAGGTATTAACTACAGCGTTGGAAGATGCGCAATGGAAAGAGATCACTGGACCAGCCTTGACGCCGTTTTTATTGAGTCAAATGGCCGAGCGCAGTGGCGGCGCGACCTTGCGAGCAAACATCGCGCTGCTCGAGAACAACGCCCGCGTCGCCGCACAGATTGCGATAGAACTGGTTTGATGTGTTACTCTTAGGCTTCCCCAAAAGCTATCAAAAATTTCAGGAGGATCCCATGGCGGACGATAAGAACAAGTGCAAGAATCCGAGCTGTACCTGCCCGGCGCAGCCCGGTGGCAAATACTGCAGCGCATCATGTGAAGGCTCAGGCGACACGATCGAGCTCGATTGTGACTGCGGGCATGATGAATGCGGCGGGAACTTCTAGGCCTTTTCACTCAGCGCAATAAAGCGTGCGGCGAGCTTTGGTCCAGTGCCTTCGTCTTCATGCTTGAAGAACACGAACGTAGTTTTCCAGTCCTGAGCTCGCACACGTTTGATCCACTTCTTAAGATCCGCGTCTGAATACTGCTCCCGCCGCAGACGCAGGTAACCCCAATCCGCAGTCTTATCGATGTGATCGGCGCACATAACATCTGCGTCCGAAATACAAAGTGCGCGGTTCTGGCTGCGCAATAACGCCAGCACATCGTCGTCGAACCAGGTCGGATGTCGAAAGTCGAACGTGACGGGAGGGTGTGCCGGCAGTTCTTTTAGAAACTTCTCCAGTCGCCCGAGGTCCTTCTTAAAGTCCTCGGGAAATCGAAAAATCACCGCACCAAGTCGATCTTCCAAAGCTGAAACAGTCTTCAGCATCGACCGTGTTTGCGCGCCGGCGTCCTTGAGCCGCCGGAAGTGTGTGATTACTTGTGAGGCCTTCACGGAGAAACGAAAGTCGCCAGGCACCTGCGCCTTCCAGCTCTCCACCATGTGCGGCTGCGGCAGTCGATAGAACGTGTTGTTCAGCTCCACCGCCTGCAAACGCGACGCGTAATACGCGAGCATGTCTTTAGCCGAAATCTGTTCCGGATAAAAACTGCCCTTCCATTCCTTGTAACTGTAGCCGCTGGTCCCAACGTAAATCATTGCCGATTGCCGATTTCCAAATTACCAATTTGTCAGAAAAATCGGCAATCGGCAATTGGAAATCGGCAATGTTTATGGTACACAGGGCAGCATGTCGACGGTTACCAGCAACATCGAATCAGTGCTCCAGGAAGAGCGCCACTTTCCCCCGCCCGCGGAGTTTGCGCAGCGCGCACATATCAAGTCGATGGCAGAGCTCGAGACGCTGCGAGCCGAGGCGGCCGCTGACCCGGAATCGTTCTGGGCACGGATGGCCGAAGAGCTACACTGGTTTAAGAGATGGGACACGGTGCTGAAGTGGGATCCACCGCACGCCGAATGGTTTGGCGGCGGCAGAATCAATATCTCCTACAACTGTCTGGACCGGCACCTCGCAACCTGGCGACGCAACAAGGCCGCACTCATCTGGGAAGGCGAACCCGGCGAGACGCGGACTTTCACTTATCAACAACTGCATACCGAAGTCTGTAAATTCGCTAACGTTCTCAAGCACGCCAACGTCAAGCGAGGAGATCGCGTTGCGCTGTATATGCCGCTGATTCCTGAGTTGGCGATCGCGATGCTTGCGTGCGCGCGCATCGGCGCTACGCACTCGGTGGTCTTTGGCGGCTTCTCCAGCTCCGCACTGGTCGATCGGATCAACGACGCCAGTTGCAAGCTGGTAGTTACGGCGGATGGCGGTTGGCGCCGCGGTAACGAAGTAAAACTCAAAACGGCTGTTGACGAAGCGCTGAAGGAATGTCCTTCAGTGAATGCCTGCATCGTAGTGCGACGAACCGGATCGCCACAGCACATGCAGGAGGGGCGTGACTTCTGGTGGCACGAGTTGATGGAAACGGTCGATGCAAACTGTCCCGCGGAGGAATTAGACAGCGAGCATCCCCTCTACATCCTGTACACGTCCGGCACGACTGGTAAGCCAAAAGGCATTCTGCACACCACCGCGGGTTACCTGCTGCAAGCGCACCTGACGACGAAGTGGGTCTTCGATATCAAAGATGAAGATCTTTACTGGTGTACCGCGGACATCGGTTGGGTTACAGGTCACAGTTACGTTGTTTATGGTCCATTGTCGAATGGCGCTTCAGTACTGATGTATGAAGGCGCGCCAAACTTTCCCGAACCCGATCGCTTCTGGACCATGATCGAACGTCATCGAGTAAACATCTTCTACACTGCTCCGACTGCAATCCGCGCTTTCATCAAGTGGGGCGATCAATGGCCGTCGAAGCACGACCTCTCGAGCCTGCGCCTGCTCGGCACTGTCGGTGAACCGATCAATCCCGAGGCGTGGATGTGGTATCGCAAAGTGATTGGGAAGGAGCGGTGTCCGATCGTCGACACCTGGTGGCAAACCGAAACGGGCGCAATCGCGATCACGCCGATTCCCGGCGCGACGACGACGACGCCCGGTTCAGCGACGCTTCCTTTCCCCGGCATTGATGCCGACGTAATGACACGAGACGGCAAGCCCGTGGGCGCGAATCAGGGTGGTTACCTTGTGATTAAACGTCCGTGGCCGTCGATGCTGAGGACGATTTGGGGTGACGACGAGCGGTACAAACAGCAGTATTGGTCGCAAATCGAGGGTATTTACTTCGCGGGCGACGGCGCGAGGCGCGACAATGACGGCTATTTCTGGATAATGGGCCGTATCGACGATGTTATTAATGTAAGCGGCCACAGACTCGGCACAGCGGAAATTGAGAGCGCACTGGTTTCACATGGCGCCGTTGCTGAAGCGGCAGTCGTGGCGCGTCCGGATGATTTGAAAGGATCGTCGATCGTGGCTTTCGTCACGCTCGAGGGATCGCATAATCCGTCTGACGGGTTGAACCAGGAATTGCGAGCGCACGTGGTGAAGGAGATCGGCGCCCTCGCTCGGCCGGACGACATCAGGTTTACCGACGCGTTGCCGAAGACGCGTTCGGGCAAGATCATGCGGCGACTCTTGCGCGAGATCGCCACCAGCGGCACTGTCGCAGGCGACGTCACGACGCTGGAAGATTTCTCGGTGCTGGAGAAGCTGAGGGCTGAAGAAGAATGAGCCACAAAAAGACAAAAAGCACACAAAGAATTGAATTGGATCGCGATGAGCTATAACGGATTTTGTGCCTTTTGTGCTTTTTTGTAGCTAATCTGATTTGTGCTCTTTGTGGCTAATCTTGGAAGGAGGGCGCAGAGGCCATGCCCCGAATTGACTCAGAAAATCGCTCTGGACCACGCTATCTCGCCACTCTCGAAGTAAAAGCAGAGTGGGACGAGCCTAGCGGTACACATATCGTCGCCGAAGGCACGACTGAGAACGTTGGTCCTGAAGGCACGCTCGTACATCTACCGCGACAGTTGCCTCAGGTCGGCAGTCGCGTGCGTCTCGAGGTGGCCGGCGAGTCAGGCGAAAAGTTACAGGTGATCGCTGAAGTGCTCCGCATCGAACGACATCCCGGTCACCCGCTTGCCGCGCTTCAGCTACTCGGTGAAACTGACGAATGGCGCGGCCTCGTTTGGGAGCCCGCCGCTCCTCGCGTTAGTCCACCACCGCCACCAGAAGAAACTGAAGGTGAAGCGGAAACGGAGGCAGACGACGAAGTTGCCCACTGAGGACAGTTGACGATGATGAACTCAGACATGAATGAGTTTCACTCTCACGATCGCAGACGCTACCCACGCTATTACGTCACGTCCCGAATCACTCTTGCCGTCGAAGATGAGACCCTGAACGAGTCGCTCGGCATTGGCGAACCCCAGGACATCAGTCTCGGCGGCGTGCGTGTTACCAATCTCCCCTCGTGTCCAAATGTGAAAGTCGGCGATCAACTCGGACTGTTGCTGCTCGACGGCAACGATGCGTTGTCGTTAAATGGAGAAGTAGTTCATCATTCCACGGCCGATACGTTCGGAGTAGAATTTCGTGGCTTGAGCTATCAGGATCAAAGAGCGGTAGGTGATTTGATCGGACGACTGCATGCGCGACTCTAATCTCGTGAGCAACGAAAGAACCAAAGAAACGGCAAGCGTCGCAGCGCAGGCGGCGGTGGAAGCATCAGGAGTTCCCACGCGGACGGTCCTGCGAATCATAGTTGTTCTATTGGCGGTCGGGGTCGTTCTTTGGATGATCTCCAAGCTCACCGGAATCATTCTGCTCCTGGTCCTATCGATCTTTTTCGCGTATCTGGTGGCGCCGCTGGTTGAGTTTATACGTCGACCCAGAACCATCGGTAACAAGACGATCGAAATACCGAAAGTCGCCGCTATCGTGGTCGCATATCTGCTGATTCTCGTTGCGATAGTGCTGGTAATTTTCGGCATTGCACCAGGCCTTAGCACCCAATTTCCGGAATTTGCAGCCCAGGCGCAGGCTTACTGGCAGTCGCTTGGCGACAAGCTTCAACAGCTCATCACCTATTCACGTCGCATGCCCGGACCGGTAGTTGAGGGGTTAAATCACGCTATTCCTCAGGTGCGTGATACCGTGATCCACACTGTCCAGGAATTCTTTACAGCATCGTTGTCGTATCTGATCTACCTGCCCTGGTTGATCCTAATTCCGATTTTGGCTTTTTTCCTCCTGAAGGATGCCGAGGGCTTTCGACGCTCAGCTTTGCTGATGCTGCCGCGCGGTCGTTGGCGCTGGCGAGGTGACGAGTTTTTCCAGGACATCAACAGCACGCTGGCGGCTTACATCCGCGCGCAATTGATGGCGTGCGGCTTGATC
>JAICQI010000738.1 GCA_025937955.1 Pyrinomonadaceae bacterium | reverse complement strand
CCTTCTTTTTAGCCACCTCGGATGGAGGCGTCGGCGTTTCATCGAATCTGATCAGCTTCGCAAGCTCTTCTGAGGTCGGCGTGGTGTCGAACGCCGGAAAGATCACTTCGTCGGCGCGCTTAGCCGCTTCTGGTTGGTCCAAAAGGGCACTGTTCCCTTTTTGCGATTTGTCTGTCATGGCATCTGTCCTACTCTGCCACCCGCTAATTCAAGGTCTCAATGTGACTCCTACCAATGGCTCCAAGGCCGCCACGGCCTTCTCCTCATTACTGAGTTGTTCGTAGTAACTGAGTTCGTAGTTGAGCAGCGTGACGAGATTGTCGAGTAGCGTCAGAAAATCAACTTTGCCCACTTCGTACCCTGCAATCGCTGATTCGAGCGAAAGCGACGACTGCGGCACGATCGTGGTGCTGTACAAACTCACCAGGCGTTTCGCAGTCGTCTGCGCGAGGTATTTGTCTCTGATCTTGAACATCAGTACGGTTGTCGTGTTCTCTAAACTTCGCTTCTCCGCCTCGAAGCTCGCAGTTGCTTCCGTGAGCGCCGGTCGTTGCTTTTGCGCGTAGAAAACCGGGATCTTGATCCCCACGGTTAATCCATACATTTCCGGCATCGCCGGGCGATTGACGTAGGTAAAACCAACGGAAAAGTCTGGATAGAATTCTTTCTTCGCAAGCTGAATCGCGTACTGGGCTCCCTCGATCTTGCGACGTTGTGCTTTCAAATGCGGATAATTTGCAACCGCGGTTTCATTGAGCTGGGCCAATGAGTATGGAAAATCGCGTGGCTTCAACTCGTCGGAAGTTCCGACCGCGGATTCAGGCTCGCGATAAAGCAGACTGTTCAAACGAGTCTCAGCTATGGTCTTGCGCTGTTCCAATATGGTCTGCTGTTCGATCAACTTTGAGAATTCGACCTGAGCTTTGAGAACGTCTTGTTGAATACCCTTGCCAACTGAATACCGAACCTCGGCGATCTTCGTGAATTGTTCCAACAGAATCCTGGTCTTCGTGACGACACCGATAGCCTTGGTTAAGTAGTAGAGATCAAAGTAGGCATCCTTGACTTCAGCCACGACATTGCGGCGCGTTTGTTCGAAGCCCCACCACTCGGCGTCCGCTTCGGACGTTGCCACCTTGCCTCGCAGGGAACGCTTGCCGGGAAAAGGCAGGTCCTGGCTAATTGAGATCGTGCGACCGCTTGACGGGTCATCCGTCTGTAAAGTGAACGGTGTTAGGTTCCCCATGTAGCCAACGCTGAGCATGGGTTCGTCCAAAGACTTTGCTTGCGGAATGCGCGCTCGCACACGATCGAAGCGACGCTGCATTGCCTTGATTTCCGGATTGTTTTCCAGTGCCTGCTCGATCAACTCTTGCAGTCTGGGAAGTGCGGCCGGCTGGTCAGCTATCTCAATGTGGTTATCGTGATTTACCGCCTTGGCCATGCCAGAACTCGATTGTTCTGGTTGCTGAGCGAACACAATTGCAGTTCCGGCCACCACCGGTAAGAGCAGAAAAGCAAGTACTATTTGAATTGTCTTCGTATACACTGGAGTTTCTCTTTACTTACCTTCATCGTCGGTTTTAGATCCGTAAGCAGTGATGATTCGCTCTCGGATTTGCACCACGTTCAGCTTCGCTCGCTTTTCGAGGTTATAGGCCATCAGCGCTTCGCCTATACATATGCCGCAATTCTCGCCGTGTTCAGTTTCAAAACAGCTAAGCAGACTCTTGTGGCCGAAACCTTTGTCGCAATGGCAGTAACAGGGTAGCTGGGCCAACGTTTGCGGAATTTCTTTAGCGGCTTTGTAAGCCAATCTTTGATTCCCTGCGAAGATCTCCGGAGAGAGCGTTGGGGGCAGCTCGCCCAAAGTCGGCGCTGATTTGTAATAAGCCGGCACCCTTGTCATCGTCGCGTGATTGTGCGCGGGAATAGGCGTCTGTAACTGGACCGCGGAAGAGTTTGCAGTTGTGGTTACTGACTTCGGTGAAGATGAACCAGCCAACAGCGACCAGCTCATGATCGACACTACACCTACGAACAGGACCAATCCGATAATTGTTTTTTTCATGAAGAAGTCTCCTTCACTCCAATTTGCTTTTACGGTTCATGACGAACCCTCTTTGCAATGCGATTGAGCAACTCTCATTGCGCCGTTAAGGTGAAAGAGCTCTTGCCCTTTCCCGCGGCGCCTTCGTAACTGATTTGCGCCTGCCAATCGCCAGCCGATTCAAGCTTCGCCTTACCTTCGTACACACCGGGACTTCCTGTGCTGACGAATGAAGCCGCATTGTTCATTTCTGGCATGGTTCCCATTGCAGGCATGTAAAAGTTCAAACCTACGGCGCCAACATCGACCGGCTTACCTGAACCATCCTTGAACGAAACAGAAAACTCATTTTCGCCCTTCCTGAGAACACCCTCTCTGTTTGAAAGCGTCACCGTTAAGTTGTTACCTACAGGAGCGCTCTTAATTGTCCTTCCAGAGTCGCCCACGCGCGTAGAACTGCAGGCTGCTCCCAGTAATAGAAGAGCTGTAAAGAGAAGTGTGATTGCGAACTTTTTCATAGAAGTTGATCCCTTCTTTAACTGAACACAAATACTTGCAAGACGAGCCTCAAGATTGATGTCTCAATCTTGCGCGCGGTTACAAATGGGCCATCGTTGCCTCGAGTGCTTTTCAAATAGCGCGCACTCGATAGCAAAGGCACACGACACCCTGTGCGCGTTAGATCAGAAGGGAAAGATTACGGATGTAGCTATCCTGGAGATTGGGTAAGACTTGTGAATAGGAAGACTGGTGTGCCTTCAGCACAGGCAAAGAAGAGTGCTCGACGGCCGGATGATTAACGGCGATGCTGAAGTAACGAGCACTGAGGTTAAATGTTGTTCCGCGAGAGCCAGTCTCTTGCGGAGTCGTGAAACAGCACTGTTCCGAAGACTCGTACTCACTCAGAACAAATAAACTCTCATACTCCTTACAGCATGGGGTGGTTTCAATCGCAGGTGCCATGCCGGCCATCTCGCAGAGATGATCTCCCTGGCGCGTTGCCGCGCCAGCTAGCGCGCTGCCACCCAGCAGCAGCGCCAAAATCAGAGATGAAAATCGGTTCAGCATCGCCGGAATTAACTTTTCAACTAAAAAAACCTACCCAGGATACGCTCCGGGCGAAAACCACAAGGGTTTGCCCGCGAAAGTGCAATGCTTATGCCGCTGAATTACTGGCTTTTGGCGGGGTTTGAAAGTTCACTGAGGGAAAATTCTGCGGACTCTTGCACGTTCCATGCGAAGAATTCCGCAACGCCCGTT
>JAICQI010000871.1 GCA_025937955.1 Pyrinomonadaceae bacterium | reverse complement strand
TTTGGGAAGATCGATCTGCGGATTCAAATCGGGCACACAAAACTTGCAACGACGCCCGCAGCCCGTGGTCATCTCGACCACTCCAAAAGTCGTGCGCGTGTCGGGAAAGAGGATTGCGTCTCGCTCCACCGGATGTCTGACTTCAATCTGGCGCGGCAGTTCCTCTCCCTGGATCGCCTTTCGAAACAGCTCGAGCGTCTCGACCGATTCGCTGCGTCCTTCGACGACGCAATCGATGCTCAACTCTTCGTAAGTATTTGTCTGGATGATCTGCCAGCCGCCTGAACCACCAACGATCACTTTGAAATTCTCTCGAAAGGGGCTGGCTTTGATCCTGGCAAACAACTCTCTCGAATAGTGAGAGTTGATAGGCATCCTCGAAGAGCCGAAGATCGACGTATAAACACCTGCCGCGAATGTAACGCCCAGCGGATTGTGGGTCGAAACCGCCACGACGCGTGTGCGGGGTCCAATAAACTTGTGCAAATCGTCCGGGTAACACGCGACCACGTCGTCGTTGCGATATTCACGCAACAGCGACTTTTCGACGACCCTGACGCCGGCGGGCATGTAGAGCGCCGAACCATCGGGATTGTGCTCGACCTCGCGCCACTTCGGATACTTTCTGTTGATGACGCCTTCCATCCAGATCGGCAGCGAAGCCAGCGCCATCTGAATAAAGTAACCGGCGTGATCAATCGCTTCCGTGAGCGGCGCGGTTAACACAATCAGGCGCCCGCCATCGGCGGGTGGTTCGGGGATGATTTGTGTTTCCGGCGTGTTGCGTTTGGAGTGCTTACTGGGGCTACTCTTCATATTGGGTGGATACACTAATGAAAACCGGTAAGGTTTACAAGTACAAATAACTAGATGTCTGTAGCCGCGACGGCTTCGATCTCGATTAAAAAGTCGTAATGAAGCTTGCCGCAGGGGATAACAGCGCGAGCGGGGCGATTCTCCCCAAGCACTCTTGAATAGACCTTGTTGAATGCTTCCCAGAGATTGATATCGGCAATAGATATGTTCATTTTCAGGACGCGGTCCCAGTCGCTGCCGGCCGCCTTGAGAATGGCGTGAACGTTGCTGAGGGCCAGTTCGGTCTGTTCCTCGATTGAGCCCATTTTCTTCTCGCCGGTGGCGGGATCGATCGATAGTTGCCCGGCTACGAACACGAGACCGTTGTAGACAGTCGCTTGCGAATAGTGTCCAGCGGGTTGCGGAGCGTTTGGTGTGTTGATTCTTTTGATGTCCATTGTTTTTGTGGCCTAACCTGGGAATCCTGTTTCTTCAGTGACGCGTTTAGCTTGCTGGAAATGCCTCTGTTCGTGAACGACGATGATACGGTACGCGTCAATCAGGCTGTAAGTCATTACTGCCGCGACGGGAGAGGTGATGATGATCTTCTCCAGATCGAGATGCTGAGTTGCTTTCATCTTATCAACCACTTCGGCCTGGTGATCGACGAAGTCATTAATGATTGAACCGCTTATATTACTCTGCGCGGCCTCGAAATTTTTGCGCGCTTTGAACTTTCGAGTGGATGTCGGTTCCACAGCCTTGATGACCATCTTTCCCATCAATCCGGGCAGCACCGGCATGCTTTCCCAGAGCGTTCGCTTCTTTCCAGCCAGCACGTTATCGATCACTGGGAAGTACGCCTTGTTAACCGCAATAAGATGGTCGAAGCACTGCGCGATGCTCCAACGCTCGGGAGATGGTTTCCAATTGAGTTGTGACGGGGTTAAGTGACCGAAAGTAGATCTTGTATTGCTTGCGACGTTGTTCGCCGCGTTTATAACAGCAGGCAAATCCATGCGCCTATTTTAGCCGCAGATGACACGGATAAAAAACCGGATTTCATCCGTGTTCATCTGCGGCCAAAAAAAAACTAGTTAATAAAGTCCTGCAAGTCTTTCGCAAATCGCTCCGGACGCTCCCAGTGCAGCGCATGACCCGTGTCTGGATAAACCTTCAACACGGAATTCCGCAATGCACTGACCAGTAGATCCTGTTCGGAACGTGGAAAGACACTCTCCTTGTCGCCCCAAAGAATCAATGTCGGTGTTTTGATCTTCTTCAGCTCGACATTCGCCTCAGGCGCCAGCATCTCGGCCATCACTTCACGCCAAACACGCGCCGGCATCTTGAGACTTTCTTTCACGACCGCTTGCAAAAAGTCCTGCTCGAGCGGGTGAAAGATCGTGCTCACCTGAAAGTCACGTGCAAAACTCTCCGGCACCGTGTCCGACAGTGCATTGATCTCGCGCTGCAAGTCGACGACCGTGTTGTTACGCACGGTGGTAGCCGAAGCCACGAGCACTAACTTCGTCACTCGCTCGGGCGCTTCAGCCGCGACGTGCTGTGCAACAAAGCTTCCCATCGAGTGGCCCACGATCGTGGCCTGCTTCAGATTCATCGCATCCATGAAGGCGATCACGTCTGCTGCAAACTGCTGTAACGCGTAGCCTCCCACTGGACGATCCGAATCGCCGTGTCCGCGCTGGTCCAATATGTAAACGCGATACTTGTTGTCGAGCAGCGGCAACACCTGGCTGAACGAAAACCA